>JANOAF010000444.1:0-7730 GCA_031411015.1 Opitutaceae bacterium
AGTGCTCTGCCCGAACTCCTCAGTCCCGCCGACGCCGCGAAACTCCTCGGCGTGAGCGAAGCCGACGTGGTCGCCTCGCTCACCGACGGTTCACTCAAGGGCAAAAAGATCGGCTCCACGTGGCGCATCACCCGCGCGGGGCTGGAGGAATTTTTGAAGAGCTGAGTGGGGCGGAAGTAATCTGTCCGACAAAAAAATATGAAGCCGCTCGATATTCCTTCTGCCGCGAAAGCCAGTGCGGATTCCGTTGAAGTTCTTCGCTTGTGGATGGTGCGAGAATCCGGACAGCAGATCATCCTTCGTCATTCTACGTGGAAAGATCCCGCTGCGTGGGGACTAATGCTGGCAGACATCGCGCGACACGTCGCACGCGCACACGCCCAAGAAGGAAAAGACGAAGAAGAGATTTTCCAGCGCATCTTGGTTGGTTTTCGCGCGGAAGTAGAAACACCGACTGATCGTCCCACAGGGAAAGTAGGGTGAAGACAGAGCCGAACTGCTAGCCAGCATCCATGCCCGAAGCCGTCGCCCGCTCCAAATTTTCCTGCCCGGCCTGCGGCGCGGAGGCGGTGTGGAATCCCGCGAAGAAGGCGCTCGTCTGCAATTTTTGCGGCACGACCTCGCCGGCCAACGTCGAGCTCACCGGCTTCAGCGCCACGGAGACCATCGTCGAGCACGACCTTGCGACGGCGCTTCGCGCCATTCCCGACGCCGCGCGCGGCTGGCAGGCGGAGAAAACCCAGGTGCGCTGCCAGAGCTGCCAGGCGATCTCGGTCTTCGATCCGGCGCGGGTGGGGCAGCGCTGCGATTTTTGCGGCTCGTCAGCGCTCGTGCCCTACGAGGAGGTGAAGGCCGCGTTTCGACCCGAGAGTCTGCTCGAGTTCAAGCTCGCCGAGACGCAGGTCCGCGACGCCATCCGCGGCTGGCTCGCCGGTCGCTGGTTCGCGCCCAACGCTCTGAAATCTCGCGCCGCCACTGACACCGTGCGCGGTCTCTACATTCCCTACTGGACGTTTGACGCGCATGTGGACGCCACGTGGACGGCGGACAGCGGTTACTATTATTACGAGACAGAGCGGTTCACCAACGCGAAGGGCGAAACCGAGACGCGCCAGGTGCAGCGCACGCGCTGGGAACCGAGTGCCGGCGCACTCGCCCATTTTTTCGACGACGCACTTGTCGCCGCCTCGCGCGGCGTGCAGCGCGATCTGCTCGAATCCGTCGAACCATTTCCCACGAAGGAGCTGAAGCCCTACAACCCCGGCTTTCTCGCCGGCTGGGTCGTCGAGCGCTACCAAATCGACCTGCTCGCCGCCGCTCAGGCCGCGCGCAACCGGATGGACCGCGAGCTCGAATCGCTGTGCGCCGCGCAGGTGCCCGGCGACACGCACCGCAACCTGCAAGTGCGCGCGAACTATTCCGGCCAGACCTTCAAGCACATCCTCGTGCCCGTGTGGCTGCTCACTTACGATTTCCACGGCCAGCCCTTCCAAGTCGTAATCAACGGCTACAGCGGCCAAATCGCCGGCCACTACCCGAAGAGCTGGATCAAGATCATACTCGCCGTCGTCGCCGCGCTCATCGTGGCCGGCGTGGTGATCTGGATCGGAAATCGGCGGTGAGGGAGCATCTCAGTTTCTTGCCCACGCGGCGGGTTTCGTAGGGGCGTGGCTCGTCCGCGCCCGGTTTGCGGAGGGCGCACACAAGGCCCGCCCCTACAAATGCGAGAAACTGAAATGCGGCCGCGACCAACGACACTCAAAAAAATCGCGTGCTCTCGCCGAAAATCCCCGCCACGGTTTGTGCGATGACGCATGAAGATCGCTTCGCCAAGTTGAACCTCGTCCTGCCCGCCGCCCCAAAACCCGTGGCCGTTTATCGCCCGGTCGTAGTCGTGCAGGGCATGGCCTACGTCTCCGGTCACGGCCCGCTGCGCGTCGACGGCACGTGGTTCGAAGGGCGCGTCGGCGCCGACCTAAACCTCGAACAGGGCCACGCCGCCGCGCGGCAGACGGGCCTCGCGATCCTCGCGACGCTGCGCGCGCACCTCGGTTCGCTCAATCGCGTGAAGCGCGTCGTGAAGCTCCTCGGCATGGTGAACGCCGCGCCCGATTTCCAAGACCACCCGAAAGTGATCAACGGGTGCAGCCAGCTTTTCGCGGAGGTCTTCGGCGAGGCGGACGGCATCGGTGCGCGCAGCGCCGTGGGCATGGGCTCGCTGCCCGGCAACATCGCCGTGGAGATCGAGGGCATCTTCGAGCTGACCTGAGCTATGAGCGCCGACTGGATGCGGTTGGAAAACGAGGCCGACGTCGCCTCGCCCTCCCTGCTAATCTACGCCGAGCGCGTGACGGAAAATCTCCGCCGCATGCTCGCGATCGTCGGGTCGGCGGCGCGACTGCGGCCGCACATCAAAACGCACAAGCTCGCACCGATTATCGCGCAGCAGGTCGCGCTCGGCGTGACGAAGTGCAAGTGCGCCACCATCGCCGAAGCGGAACTTGCGGCGCGCGCGGGCGCGACCGACGTGATGCTCGCGATGCAGCTCGTCGGCCCGAACGTCGCCCGCTGGATCGCGCTCACGCGGGCGTTTCCCGGCGTCTCGTTTTCCACGCTCGTCGATGATCCCAGTGCGCTTGCGAATTACGGCCGCGCCGCGGTAGCGGCGGGCGTTACTTTGGATTTGCTGATCGATCTCGACGTGGGGTTTCGCCGCTCGGGCATCGCGCCCGGTCCGGCGGCGCGGGAACTGTATCGCGCGATGGCGAAGACGGCTGGTGTCCGGCCCGGCGGATTGCACGCCTACGACGGACATCTGCACCAAGCCGACCGCGCCGAGCGCACGGTGGCGGCCGATGCCGGCTTCGCGCTGGTGAGCGCGCTGCGTGACGAGTTGCAGCGCGACGGCTTGCCGGTGCCGCGGATCGTGTGCGGCGGCACGCCTACGTTTCCGATTCACGCGCGCCGCGAAGGTGTCGAATGCAGCCCCGGCACGTGTGTGCTTTGGGATGCGGGCTATGCCAAAAAAATCCACGACCTCGATTTCCTCCATGCCGCCGTGCTCCTCACGCGGGTGATCAGTCGTCCCGCTTCGAACCGCCTCTGCCTCGATCTCGGGCACAAAGCCGTCGCGAGCGAGATGCCGCAGCCGCGCGTGATCTTTCCGGCGTTGCCCGAGGCGCAGCCGGTCGTGCACAGCGAGGAGCACCTCGTGATCGAGACGGCGCGCGCCGCGGAATTTCCCGTCGGCACGGCGCTCTATGGCATTCCGTGGCACATCTGCCCGACGACGGCGTTGCACGACAGCGTGCAGGTCGTGCGCGGCGGGCGCGTCACGGAACAGTGGCGCGTCGAAGCGCGCGCGCGGCGACTCACGTTTTGACCCGTGACTGCGTCGCCCACTTCGCTGCTGGTGCTGGCGCTCGCTGCGATTGCCGTGCTCGTCACCCTCGTCACATGGGGCAAGGTGAACGCCTTTCTCGCGCTGCTGCTCGCCGCAATGCTCGTCGGCGTCGGCGCGGGGCTGGCACCGCTCGCCGCATTGAAAGCGTTTCAGGACGGCGTGGGCGCGACGCTCGGCGGCATCGCCGCGATCATCGCGCTCGGGGCCATCGTGGGAAAACTCCTCGCGGAGTCGGGTGGCGCGGAAGTGCTGGCCGGGCGCTTCGCGAAATTTTTCGGGCCGACGCGCGCGGTGTGGTGCGTCGTCGCGCTCGCGCTCGTGGTGGGGCTGCTGACGTGGTTCACGGTGGGGCTGCTGCTGTTGCTGCCGGTGATCGTGTCGCTGACCCACGAAACGAAGCGGCCCTTTCTCGTGCTCGCTTTGCCACTCGTGGCGTTTCTCTCGGTGATGCACGGCCTCACGCCGCCGCATCCCGGACCGGTCGTCGCGATTGATGCGCTCGGCGCGAAACCGGGCCTCGTGCTGGCGCTGGCCTTGGTCGCGGGCATTCCGACGGCGCTGATCGCGGGGCCGCTTTTTGCGCGGTGGGTCGCGCCGCGGGTGACCGTCGCGGCCCCGGCGTTGCGGACGAATGAAGCGAATGGAAATACACCGCGGCCTACTTTCGCGGCGACGCTGTTTGTGATCGCCCTGCCGATCGCGCTGATGCTGCTGGCGACAATCGGCGAGCTCGTTTTGCCCGCGGGGCATCAGGTGCGAGAGGCGCTCGCGTTTGCCGGGCATCCGGTGACGGCGCTCGTGCTCGCGGTGCTGACGGCGATGGGAATTTTCGCGCGCGCGTGTCGGTTCACCCGCGGGCAACTGCTGGGTTTCACGGAACAGAGCATCGCGGGCATCGGCGTGATGCTGCTCGTCGTGGCGGCTGGCGGTGGATTCGCGCGCGTGCTCCGCGAAGCGGGCGTGGCGAACGCGCTCGGGTCGCTCGCGGGTAACCTCCACCTGCCACCCTTGATCTACGGCTGGTTGATTGCGGCGTTCATCCGCGTGGCGACGGGATCGGCCACGGTCGCGATTACGACGGCCGCCGGATTACTGACTCCGCTGCTCGCGACGCATCCCGAGATCAATCGCGAGCTGCTCGTGTTGTCCCTCGGCTTCGGTTCGCTGTCGCTCTCGCACCTGAACGATGGCGGTTTCTGGATCGTGAAGGACTGCCTCGGCCTCAGCGTCGGGCAGACGTTGCGCACCTGGTCGGTGGTCGAGGCGATCATCGGTGTCGTCGGCCTGGGCTTCACGCTGCTGCTCGGAATTTTTCTCCAGTGAGGCCAGCCAAGGATGAGCTGCGTTTCGGGAGTAGGGCGGGTCTGTGACTCGCCCTTTCGCGCCCTGAGCCGGGATCATGCAATTGAGGGCCAGATAAGTTGGTGAGGACCAGCTCTGGCGGAGAGGGCGGCAACTGCATCGCAGTCGTCGTCGGCACTCATTTGTCGGAGGAGCACGTGCCACCACTGGCGGCGTTGAGGAGTGGCGACGGCGAGTTTGAGCGTGGGTTTGCCAGCGGCGTGGCTGAAGACCGCGGCGCAGGAAAACAGGCGCCAGCGCAACGTGGTCAGTTCCGCCCGTTGGGGTTGGCCGAGCCGGCGCTGCAGGCCGACGCACAGGTTATAGGCGCAGATGGCGAGATGGCAGGCCGCCTCGGTCGCCCAGAACGAGCGGCAGCACAGGCCCTTCAAGCCAAACTGGGTGCCGAGTTCCTTGATGCGGTTTTCGATGTCGGCGCGGCCGTTGTAGCGGCGCCACACCTCGAGGGCCCGGATGCTCGGCGGCAGATTGGTCCGCAGCGCCTGGAACTTGTAGCCGGGCACGTCGAGCAATTGCTTTCCGCCGGCGTGGGGTCGTTCGACGATGCGCTGGCGCAGGACCACGAGCCGGACACCATCGTGCGTGACGTCCTGCACCTCGATCCCCGGGACTTCGGTCGGCGTCCACGCGGCGTCATCGTGCCGACAGAGGGTGCGCACCGGCGCGCGCAGCGCCGCCGTCAGGATATACTGCAGCCCGCGGGCCTCCAGTTCAGCAATCATGCCGTGGGTGCAAAAGCCACTGTCGGCGCGCACCAAGCTCACGCGGACCTTCGTGGGTAAACGTGCGAGCGTATCGCCGAGGAACGTGGCCGCGCCGCTGACGCAGGCGGTATTGCCCGGCCGCAGCCAAAAGTGCGCGACCTGCGGCACTTCTGCGAGCGCGGCGACAATCGGCCGATGGCAGGGCTTCAGGCCCTTGCGGGTGTAGCCCACCCGCACGCCTTCCTGATGACCGTCCTCGTGCAAGAGGGAAAACGAATCCAGATCCAGCGTGTAGCCCTCGGTCCGGGCCGGCAGCTCTTCGAGCGCCCACCGGTGCAGTCCAGAGAGGGCTTCGCCCGCACTGCGGCCGCACCGCGCGAAGAAGCGCGACAGCGTCGATTGACTCGGGATCGCCTCGATGCCGAGCACCTCGGCCACCGCCGGATCGTGTGCCAGATGCGCCACCCGCGCCAGCTTGTCCGCGCCGCAGAGGATACCGCCGATGAAGCCCAGCGCCGTGTCGCACGGATCATACGCGTTCGGACTCGTCGGCGTATGCGGCAACACCGCTCGCAACTGTTCGCGCAAGCCCCGCTCCGTGATAAACCGGGTCCACACCGCCAGCCCGCCGTGCGCCGTCAGGCGCTGGTCGGTGAAGCCAATCCGCATCGACTTTACTCCGTCTTTGGTGCCCAAATCCAACCGCACCGTTTGGTTCGCCGTCCTGTCGACGGCCTTGCTCGTTATATGTTTCACACCATCAACGACGCCAAACGGTGCGCTTTTTGGCGACTACTCCTTCATCCGCATGAGTCCGGCTGAGTGTTCGCCCCAAGGGCGGGTCACAGACCCGCCCTACTTTCAAACGATTGCCGTCCCATCTTTCGGCCATCATTGATGGAACCCTCACCATGCCGCCCCCGCTCATCTTCGACGCGCACCTCGATCTCGCGATGAACGCCATCGAGTGGAACCGCGATCTCACGCGGCCCCTCCTCGAGATTCGCCAGCGTGAGGCGCACCAGCGCGACAAACCCGACCGCGGGCGCGGCACGGTGTGCCTGCCGGAAATGCGGCGCGGGCGCGTCGCGGTGTGCGTGGCCACGCAAATCGCGCGGCTGGAGCACGACGCCTTCAGTCCGGTTTTCGGCTGGCGCTCGCCGGCGCAGGCGTGGGCGATGACGCAGGCGCAGCTCGCGTGGTATCGCGCGATGGAAGAGGCCGGAGAAATGATTTCAATCCGCGATGCCGCGACACTCGAGCGGCACCTCGCCGCCTGGCAGAACGCCGATGAAGCAACCGCAGCGCGGCTGCCCATCGGCTACATCCGCAGCCTCGAAGGCGCCGATTCCCTCATTACGGTCGCGCATCTCGAACGCGCGTGGGTCGATGGTCTGCGCGCCATCGGGCCGGCGCATTACGGCCCGGGAGTTTACGCGCAGGGAACGAACACGGTAGGGCCGTTTCCGGCACGCGGCGTGGAGTTGCTTCGCGCGGCCGACACACTTGGTTTCATCCTCGACGTCACGCACCTGAGCGACGCGTGCTTCTGGCAAGCACTGGAGATTTTCCGGGGCCCGGTGTGGGCGAGCCATCACAACGCCCGTGCGCTCGTGCCGCACCAACGCCAACTGGCCGACGACATGTTTCGCGCGCTCGCGGAGCGCGGTGCCGTCGTGGGCGTGGCCCTCGACGCGTGGATGATGATTCCCGGCTGGGAACGCGGAAAAACCACGCCGCAGTCCGCCCGATTGCAGCTCACGCAACTCGTCGAGCACCTCGACCATTACTGCCAGCTCGTCGGCAACGCGCGGCACGTCGGTCTCGGCACCGATCTCGACGGTGCGTTTGGCAACGAACAGACACCACAGGACATCGACTCGATTGCGGACCTGCAGCGGTTGCCGGAATTATTGCGGGCACGCGGTTACAGCGAGGCGGACATCGCCGGCGTGCTGCATGGGAATTTTCTGCGCTTCGTGCGCACGGCGCTGAAGTGATCGCGCCGCGAATGCGGTGTGGTCGTGCGTATTAATCGATTCCCCAATGGTGAACCGGTCATTGTTTAGGAAGTAGGGCAGGTCTGTGACCTGCCCTTTCACGCCTTGAGTGTTCGCACCAAGGGCGGGTCACAGACCCGCCCTACTCTCGGACCGCGTCTCATCGTGGGGTGAGTCTCAAGAACTCTTCGTCGCCGCCTCGAGTCGATTGAGGAAGCCCATCGCTTCGTCACGATTCGCGCCGCACATTTCCGCGCACGG
>JANOAF010000445.1:0-9451 GCA_031411015.1 Opitutaceae bacterium
CCTCAACGCGCTGGGACTGCCGGCGGGCGGCGTGAAGCGCGTTGGGGTCAACGCGCTCCACCCTCAGCCGGCTCAGAATTTCTTCGTGAGCTCCAGATACGCGAAGCGCGGGAGGAAATTGTTCACGCGTTCGGCGTAGCCGGTCGAGAACGTCGTCGCGGGCGGATTGCGATCGAAGACGTTGTTTACGCCGACGGTCGCGCGCAGGCCCCACGGGAGCGCGTGGCCGAACTGCACGTCGGTCGTGATCTGCTGTTTGATGAAGAGCGGGCTCGGCGAGGTGTCTTGGAATCCACCAACGTAGTTCACGTTGACTGCGGCCGACATTTTTTCGCGCGTCCAGTGCACCGAGGCGTCGCCGCGCCAGCGCGGGATCTCGTAGAGGCCGACGGTCTCAACCTGCGCGAGGTCCGGGCGCGTGCGGAGCGTCTGCGAATTGATCAGAGTCGCGGCGGCGCGCGTGGTGAAGCGCCCGAACTTGCCGGGCGCGAAGCGATACTCGGCGGCGAAATCGACCCCCGTGGCCTTGGTGCTGCCGAAGTTGCCGAGCACGGTGCGGATTTCACGGAGCTCGCCGGGGAGACCGTTGGCGGTGTCGCTCGCCGTGGGCGCGGCGCGGACGATCGCGTCCCCGAAGAGCGCGGGGTTGGCCAAGATGATCGCGGGAGTGGCGGCGGCACCGATGCGGTTCTTCACTTCGATCGTGTAGAAATCGACGCTGAGCGAGAGGCCCTTGATCGCGGAAGGCGAGTAGAGTGCACCGAAGTTCGTCGACTCGGATTTTTCCGGCGCGAGCAAGGGATTGCCGCCGGAGCGAATCAGGCGCTGGCCGGTGCCGGTGTCGTTCGCGTTGGAGCCGGTTTTGCCGCTGCGGAGCGGGTCGGCGATGTTAAAGACGATGTTGGTCGTTTGCGGCAGGTAGAGTTCGGCGAGCGCCGGAGCGCGGAAGCCGCGGCCCCACGAGGCGCGAAACGTGATCTCCTTGGCGATGGGCTGCCAGCGGAGGCCGACGCGCGGCACGGTGGTGTGGCCGACGCCATCGTCGGAGAACGACTCGACGCGCGCGGCGGCGTTGAGCTCGAGCGCGTAAAGGGCCGGAATATTTTGCGCGGCGGAGGCCAGGGGAGCGGAGGCTTCGACGTAGGCGGCGCTCACATGGCGCTTGCCGCCAGCAGGCGCGACGGGCGTGCCCTGATTGAGCAATTGAACCTGCGTGCGCGCGTCGTTGAATTTTTCCTCGCGCCACTGCGCGCCGATCGCGACGGCGACATTCCCGGCGGGCAGCGTGTAAGCGGAGCCGGTGGTGCGGGCGTCGAAGGCGAGCAGCTCCGTCTTCGCGTCGCGGGTCACGCCGCTGTCGAGCGCGGCGAGAGTCGTGGGATTGTTGCGGACCGTCGTGCCGTTCGCAAAGAGGTTGAGCGCGGTGGCGCGGTTGGTGTCGGCAAGGGCGGCGTTGACCTTGTCCTGCGCGGGGAAATTTTTCAGGTCGAGGTGCGAGGTCGATTTGTTCCAAGTCGTGGACGCGTCCCAAGTCCAGCCCTTCGGGAGCTTGCCCTCGAGGCCGCCGACGAGGCGCTCCATCTTGTTGCGCGTGGAGGTGAGACGATCGCCCAGCTCAAGGAAGCGAAAAAACATCGTCTGCGTGGCGTTCGAGGTCAGCGCGACGCCGAAGGGATTGAACGGATTGTTCGCGGGCAAGGTGATCGTGTTGAGCGTGGAGATCGGCGCGGGCGAGAGGCCCTCGACGTTCTTGTTTTTCTGCCAGCCGAATTCGAGAAACGCCGAGACATCGTTCGACAATTCATGACGCATCACGACGACAACGCCCTTGCGGTCGGCCTCGGATTGCGGGCGGATGGCGGCGTTGGCGTCGAAGGTGTTTTGGGTCTGGAGCTGGCGGGTGAACGTGGCGTTCGGTCCCGCGGCGGTGCGATCGCTCGTGAAGGTGCGCGCGGCCGCGGCGGCGCCGGCGGGAATCACCAGTCCCGTGATCGGGTCGGTGGCGCCGACCGGCACGACGAAGGAGCCCGGGGTGTTGCTCGCGAGCAGGAGCTGGCGCTTCACGGGCTGCGGGAGCTCGGCGAACTTGAACTCGTCGCGCTTATACCAATCGGCGATGATCGAGAGGGAGGTCTTGCCCTCCTTGGCGCCGGTGTAGAACGAGCCGCGGAGAATCGGAGCGTTGATGCCGCCGGTGTAGTCACCGTAGCTCAGCGAGAGCGAACCCTCCCGGATGTCTTTTTTCAGGATGATGTTGACCACCCCGGCGACGGCGTCGGCGCCATAGACGGCGGAAGCGCCGTCCTTCAGCACTTCGATGCGCGCGATCGCGGCGACGGGAATCATATTCACATCGACGAATTGTTCGGTGCCGAGGCCGGCGGCGCTGCCGCCCTGACCGAGGGGCGCGAGGGTGACGCGGCGGCCGTTGAGGAGCACGAGCGTGGAATTGACGCCGAGCCCGCGCATCGAGACGGCGGCGGTGCCGGGCGAGGAGGTGTTGACGCGATTCTCCGCAAATCCTTGCGCGCCGATCTCGGGGATCTTGCGGAGGAGGCTCGCGAGGTTGGTCTGGCCCGACGCTTCGATCTCGGCGGGCGTGAGCACGCGGAGGTTGGCGGCGCCGGCGGATTCGCCGATGCGGAGATTGGAGCCGGTGACGCTGAGCGCCTCCATTTGCAGCGGAGCGGAATTGGAAACGGCGACTCGGTTCTGAGCGCCGGCGGTCGTAGTCAGGACGACCGCCGCGAGGAGCAATACAGGTTTGTTCATGAGCATAGGCGGTGGAGATGAAAGAGATTTGGCCCCGAAAAGCAATCCGGGTGCCGGGTAACTCCGGGCGCCGGGCGAAAATCAGGTTTTGAGCGAGCGCTGGTTTGCCGACACGGGTGGGAAGCCCCTGCCATGTGGCACGGGCGTCCCGCCCGTGAGTTTGAGCGGATGCTCCAAACCTGATCTGCGCCTCAGGGCGCGGCTCATTTCCTTGCAGGCTGCCGTGCGAAGAAATGCGCCGCCACGTAGCACGGGCAGCCGGCCCGTGCAGTTGAAGAAAACGCGGTCAGGCTGACCCGCGCTACACCTGGCACTGGCCACCACTGCAAGAAAGTGAGCCCGCAACATAGCAGCGCGCCAAGAACGTCGCTATTTGATCCCGGCGGCTACGGCGGTCCTGATCCTTGCACTGATGGCCCGCATCCGGGCGCGGACTTCGGTGGGGTCGATGGTCGTGAGCTTGCGATCCTCCATCACGACGCGGCCGTGAATGATCGAGGTCCGCACGTCGCGCGGGCTCGCAGCGTAGACGAGTGCCGAATAGACGTCGAAGAGCGGCACCATCGCCGTGCTCTCGGCATCGATGATGATCAGGTCGGCGAGTTTGCCGACTTCGAGCGAGCCGAGGTCGGCCTCGCGCTGGATCGCGTGCGCGCCGCCGCGGGTGGCCATCTCGACGACCTTGAGCGCGGGCATTACGTTGCGGTCGTGGCGGTCGAGCTTGTGGAGCTTGGCGACGTAGCCGAACTGCCCGATGAGATCGAGGGTGTTGCCGCTCATCGGGCCGTCGGTGCCGAGGCCCACGCGGAGGCCTTCGTCGAACATCTTGAGCGCGGGCGCGATGCCCTTCGCGGATTTGATGTTGGCCACCATGTTGTGCGCGATCCCGACACCGCGGGCTTTCAGCAGCGCGATGTCCGAGTCGTTCACGAAAATGCAATGCGCGGCGACTAGCCGCCGGTTGAGGAGCCCCACGGAATCGAGAAACTCGACCGGCGTCATGTTGTGATCCTTGCGGAGGCCGGCGATTTCCTCGGTCATCTCAGCGACGTGCATGAGGACGGGCAACCCGAGCACCTCAGATTCGTGCGCGATCAGCCGCAGGTGATCGGCGTCGAGCGAGTAGGGCGCGTGGGGCGCGAGCGCGGGCGTGATGAGCGGATCGTCGCGGTAGGCGGCGGCGAATTTTTTCGCGTAGGCGATGCCGCCGTAGGGTTCGGGCGCATCGGGGGCGGGGAAGTTCACAACCGTTTCGCCGAGCACGCCGCGCATCCCGAGTTGTTTCGCGCCGCGCGCGACTTCGTCCTCGAAATAATACATGTCCACGAACGTCGTCACCCCGCCCTCGATCATTTCGATCATGCCGTGGAGGCCGCCCCAGTAAACGAGCTCGCGATTGATGAGTGCCTTTTCGAGTGGGAAGATGAGCTTGCGCAACCGGTCCGGCACATCGTCGCCGAGCCCGCGGAAGACCGTCATCGAGGCGTGCGTGTGCGTGTTGATCATGCCGGGCAGCACGAGCCCGCCGCGCGCGTCGATGGTTTTCTTCGCCGTGAAATTCGCCGCGACTGACGCCGGCCCGACCGCGACGATTCGCGAACCCTGAATCACCACGATGCCGTCCGCAATGACCTCGCGCGTGTCGTTCATCGTGACGACGTGGGCATGCGTGATGAGGAGGTCGGCCGTTTGCTTTGGGGTTGTTTTCTCCTGCGCGTTTGCGGCCCGGACAGTGGCAAAAAATCCAAGGCTAATCGCAAAGAAGCGGAAGGCGGAATGAAGAGTGGCCATGGCCGGCAGGAGCGAAAAATCAGAGTCCGAAAATTTCCCGCAACTTCCGCTTGATCGCGAGTTGCCGGGGAAGCGAAACGCGACGGTGGGTTTTCAAAATATCTTCGCGGGCAAACTCGATCACCAGATGGCAGCGGCAGGCCGTCTTGTTTTCGAAACCATCGACGTCGTCGAGAAACACCTCATGGGAGCGGACTGGCCGATCCGGCGGCCGAATGGTGCTACAGACCAGACCGTTGAGATTGCGGAAATCCGCGTTGCCGACGAGAGCGTCGGGTGAAAGCAGGAAGAGGTAGTGGGGATTGGCTGCCGAGGGATAGGGAACGAGGACGGTATCCCACTGACGCAGCGCGCTCACGACCGACGGGCGACGAGGCTCCGCGCGGCCGCAGTGCTGATCGCGTTGTCGAGGGCGATATCCTCGGCGGTCAGCTCAAGCTTGAATGCCTTTCTCGGACGAGCGGCGACTTTCTTGACCAGACGGCGGCGCGGCGGCTTGGGCTGAACGAGAGTGCTCATGGCCCGTATAGTGTGAGTCGGACCTCCGGTTTCAACTCTGGCGTTTCACCGGACACGCAGCCTAGCGTGAGCAGAGCTGCACGAAAAATTCGTAGAAGCGTGCGTCGTTGAGCGTGCGCTGCACGCGGGCGGGGCATTCGCCGCCGCCGGGTTCGGAGCCCGGCGGCCAGCTCAGGGTGTCACCGAGCTTCGCGCCGCGATCGAGGTCGATGTCGAGGTAGAGTTCCTCGAAACGCGTGACGAGCGACTCGTCGATCCATGTGGCGGCGGCGACCTCGTCCCACATCGGGCGGTTGCGGTGCCCGAATTGATCGAGGTAGCGAGCGAGCGGGGTGTCGGCGCGCGCGATCGCGGTGAACAGTTCCGGCGTGGCGCGGGTGTGGTTCGACACGTCGATCGGCGAGCACGTGACGCGCGGCCACGCGGCGTGGAAGACGATGCGCGCCGCGTCGGGATCGAAGCGGAGGTTGAATTCGCGGCGCGGCGTGTGGGCAAACTCGCGCGCGCCTCCGCTGGGCGCGAAGGCCCCGCCCATAAAGTGCAGCTCGCGCACGAGTGCTGGAAATTCCGGATCGAGCCGGCAGGCGAGCGCGACGTTGGTGAGAGGGCCGGCGCACCAGAGCGCAATCTCGCCGGGATGAGTGCGAGCAAGCCGCACATAGGCGGCCGCCGCCGCTTCGCTGGCGGGGCGCGTGGTGGGGTTGCCCTCGGGGAGGTCGGGCGTGCGGCTTGGGTCGGCCCACTTGCCGGGGCGCGCGAGATCCCACGCGCCGTTGTAGATGAGTTTGCCGTGTTGTTTTTCCCACGCGGCGGTGGCGGCGGGGGTGCTCACGAGCGGCATTTCGGCGCCGGAGAAAACCGGCACGTCGGTGTGGCCCATGATTTCGAGAAGGCGCAACGCGTGCCGCACCTGTTGGTCGCGCCAGTGGTCGCCGGTCACGACTCCGATCGCGCGCACGTCGACGTCGGGCGCGTTGAGCAGCAGCGCGACCGATTGGAGATTCGTCGTGGCGGGACCGAGGGTGTCCTGGTCGATGATGACTTGGCGGCGGGAGCCCATGAGTGAAAGTTGGTTTGCGTCGCGCGGGGCGCAACGGCTCAACCTGTGGCGTGGACTATTTGCGCCTCATCGACCGGAGCAAGCTGCACTACAAGCGGAGCGACGTGACCCCGATCTTCGGGGAGCCGGCGGCGTTTGCGGCGCTGGTCGAGGACATGATCGCGCCGTGGAAGAAAGAGAGGATCGAGCGCGTCGTGGGCACCGATGCGCTGGGCTTCGTCGTCGGCACCGCCATCGCGTTGAAGCTCGGGGTCGGCTTCGTGCCCGTGCGCAAGGGCGGCAAGCTGCCGGTGAAGAACGAGCGCGTGAGTTTTAAGGATTACTCCGGCGTCGAGAAAACCTTCGAACTGCGCGCCGACCCCTGGCCCGCCGGCACGCGTGTGCTACTCACCGACGAATGGATCGAAACCGGCGCGACGGCGCGCGCGGCGGTGGAATTGATCGAGCGCGCCGGCGGCGTGGTCGTGGGCATCGCCGCGATTGCGTTTCGGAAAAACGAGAAGACTGCGCCGCTCTGGGCGAAGTATCGTTGTCACGGCGTGTGGCCGGGGCAGGCTTGAGCGCGGTCGGTTTTTGCTGCTCGTTCGTCTGGCGGGGAAACCCGCTTTCGCGCTGACCCAATTTTCCCCATGAAAAAATCCGCCCTTGCCCTCCTCGCCCTTTCCGCCGCCGCGCTCGCGTTCGGTGCGGAAAAGAAACCCGTCGTCTATCCGCTCGGCTACGACGACACGCCCCTCATTTTCTCCGGCAGCCCGTGGAAGGTCCACGACATCGCCCGCCCCGCACCCGGCGCGGTGAAGCCCGGCGACAAACCCGGCGCCGCGCCCGCCGACGCGATTGTGATCTTCGATGGCAAGAACACCGATGCCTTCGTCGGCAAGGACGGCAAACCCTGTCCGTGGAAAATCGAAAACGGCGAACTCATCGTCGACGGCGGCGACGTGTGGTCAAAGGTGAGCATGGCCAGCTGCCAGTTCCACATCGAGTGGAAGACCAACCCCGGCACCGAGGGCAACTCGCAGAAGAAGGGCAACGCCGGCGTCTTTTTCATGGACCGCTACGAGTGCCAGATCCTCGATTGCGACAACAACCCCACTTACGCCGACGGCATGGCCGGCGCCGTCTATGGTCAGACCCCGCCGCTCGTGAACGCCGTGCGCAAGGCCGGCGAATGGCAGGCCTACGACGTCATCTTCACCGCGCCGAAGCTGAAGGACGGCAAAGTCGTCGAGCCCGCCACCATCACGACGATCATCAACGGCATCGTGGTGCAGAATAACACCAAGATCCTCGGCCCCACGCTGCACAAGAAAGCCACGAACTGGGAAGGCACGTTCCCCGAGAAAGCCCCGTTCCGTTTCCAAGACCACAAGAACAGCATCCCGGATCGCTTCCGGAATATCTGGGTGCGGGCGCTGTGAGCGGTTCGAGGTAGGGCGGGCTCTTCGGCCCGCCCTATTCAACATATTCGATCGCGGTGACGACGATCTGCTTCACCGCGTGGTCCACCCAGAAGTCGAAGATAAAATCGTCGGACATCAGGTGTGAAATCTCGCGACCGGCGGAATCAGCGGAACGAAAATCGGGCATGACAAACGGGTCGGCCGTCAATTCCCGCACGCGATCCAAGACCTTTCGCTGGCGACGCTTCGTGAGCCCGGCGAAAAACTCGACTGCGGCGGCCGTAAAGACGGCCGCGTAATCCGACGGCCTAGCCACGACGATGGCGGGCGTCCAATTCCTCCAGCGTCGTAAACTTTCCGGCGCGGACCTCGTCGATGCCCTTCGCCGTGGCCTTCTTCCAAGCCGGCGTGCGCCTCCTCAACTGCTGTAGATAGATCTGAACCTCCCGCTGTTCGCGGGCGGAAAGGCGGGAGAGGGTCTGCTTAATTTCAAGGACGCTCATGAGCGCAACCATGTCGGATGCCCCCGGCCGGTCAAGTGGAGTAGGTGGCGAATTCAAGCACGGTGGTTCGGTGGCGACGTCGCCAGCTCCGTTGGGCACCCCGTTTACCGTAGCGACCGTCTGCCAAGCTCGGCGGCGCGCATCGTCCTGACCTCCGCGACGGTAAATAACTTCTCGCCCCACACAGCGCGCAACTGCGCCTCGAACTCGACTTTCACCAGCTTGTCGGGCGCGGCCGTTGCCGCCGAAAGCCGGGCGAAATTTCTCCTCCGCTTGGTGATTTCAACGGACGCCCCATTGGCAAGCCACGCCGAGACGGGCCGGAAATCATGGCGGATATCCTCCACCATTATGATTTTTTGTTTCATTCCGAATTTGCCAGGCTCCCGGTTACCCCTCGCGGTCGTAGGATCATCAAAATGCCCGAGGTGAGTTTGGCGATCCCGACGACTCCAACGACGATGAGTGCGGCAAAAATTTTAGGCTCCAATAGCCCAGCCATATCGAAAAAAATAATAGGTGACCGGTGCCAGAACGCAGGCACTACCGATCACGGTCTTCTTGATGCCATCAGCGCGGATCGATGCCGCGCGTTCTCGCATGAATTTGGCAATCACAGCCAAGGCATCCTTATCTCCGACGCCTTTCCTCTGTAGCAAAGCGAGCACTTCGTCTGGTGACCGGCCCCAGATGATCTCGGCGCGCGCTTCCACCGCGACCGCCTCGGGAATATTTTGCATCGGACTTTTTTGGCCGACGGCTTGCTCGCCGTTGCTGCTATTTAGTCCGCAAGAAACCAGTGAGCCTCATCACTGGGGCGCGACATTGTTGAGAGGTGAAATTCACGTTGCATCATGTCGGAGGCGCTTACGCTAGTTGGGATTTCGTGGTTCGACGATGGCCAACAGGCAGCCGCTCAAGGAGACAATCTAGTTGATTGCCGCCTGCGGCTTATCGAAATGGCCCGTCAGCGCGCATGGGGTATTGCTCCGAAAAATTCCCGTCGCGCTCCCTCTTCTCCGCGTGCAATTTCCGGCGATGTTGCTCTTCGTCGCCCTAGTCATCATCGCGCTCGCGATGGTTGCGCTGGTGCGGAAGGTGGATGTGCGGCTTACGCTTTTTGCCGCTGGGCTCGCGCTCGCGTCGCTGGCGGGGAAGCCGCTGGTCGTGCTCGATGTGTTTCTCGCCGAGATGGGCAATGGCAAAACCATCGGCCCGATCTGCTCGGCGATGGGTTATGCGTTTCTCCTGCGGGCGACGGGCTGCGATCGCGAGATGGTGCAACTGCTCCTCGCGCCGGCGCGGCGCGCGTGGTGGCTGCTGATTCCCGGCGGCTGCCTCGCGGGCTTCGTCGCCAATATCGCCGTCACCAGCCAGACCGCGGTCGCCGCCGCGATTGCGCC
>JANOAF010000446.1:0-12993 GCA_031411015.1 Opitutaceae bacterium
GGTGATTACATTGCAGTTTTCGCTGAAGATTTCGATGGGCGTGGCCGAGCAGGAGGTGCAAGCCGCGATCAACGCCGCGAGCAATCTGCTCCCCAACGATCTTCCGGCGCCGCCGATCTACCGCAAGGTCAACCCCGCCGATACGCCGATCGTCACGCTCGCGGTCACCTCCGCCAGCCTGCCGCTCCCGCAGGTGCATGATCTCGTCGATACCCGGGTCGCGCAGAAGCTCGCGCAGATTCCGGGCGTCGGCATGGTAAGTCTCGCTGGCGGGCAACGTCCCGCCGTCCGGGTCCAGATTAATCCAGGTGAACTCGCCGCGCGCGGCCTGAATCTCGCCGATGTGCGCGCGGCGATTGGGGCGGCCAGCGTCAATGGCCCCAAGGGCGTTTTTGACGGCCCGCTGCGGTCCATTTTGATGGACGCCAACGATCAGATTCGCTCGGTCGAGGAATACCGGAATCTCATCATGACGTGGCGGGATGGCGCGCCGCTGCGTCTGGGCGACGTGGCCACCATCACCAACGCCGCAGAAGATCGCCGTCTCGCCGCGTGGGCCGACGGGGCCCCGGCCGTCCTGATCAATGTCCAGCGCCAGCCCGGCGCCAATGTCATCGAGGTGGTCGACCGCGTGCAGGCGCTCCTGCCGCAACTGTCCGCGAGCCTGCCCGCCTCCGTCGATATGGCCGTGCTTACGGATCGCACCCAGAGTATCCGGGCCTCGGTGCAGTCGGTGCAACACGAGCTCATTTTCGCCATCGGCCTCGTCGTGCTCGTGACGTTTCTCTTCCTGCGCAATTTTGCCGCGACCATCATTCCCAGCATCGCGGTCCCGCTTTCGCTCATCGGCACGTTTGGCGTGATGTATCTCGCCAACTTCTCGCTGAACATCCTCACGCTCATGTCGCTCACCATTGCGACGGGTTTCGTCGTCGACGATGCGATCGTGATGTTGGAAAACATTGCGCGTTACCGCGAGAAAGGGCTCTCGCCGCTGGAGGCCGCGCTCAAGGGCGCCTCGCAGATTGGGTTCACGCTCGTCTCGCTCACGGTGTCGCTCATCGCGGTGCTGATCCCGCTGCTTTTCATGGGCGATGTCGTGGGCCGGCTCTTCCATGAATTCGCGATCACACTCGCCGTTTCGATTCTGATTTCACTCGTCGTCTCGTTGACGCTCACGCCGATGATGTGTGCGCGCATGCTGGCCGCGCCCGATGCGCACGCCCACGGCAAGCCCGGGTTCCTCGACGCCGTGATTGCCCGCTACGGCGCGATGCTCGACTGGGTGCTCAAGCACCAACGCCTCACGCTCGCGGTCACAGTCGGCACGATGGCGCTCACGGCCGGGCTCTACCTCGTCGTGAAAAAGGGCTTCTTCCCGTTGCAAGACAACTCCGCGATCCAGGCGGTGACCGAGGCGTCCCAATCGATCTCGTTTTCGGCGATGGCCGAGCGGCAACAGGCGCTCGCCGCGAAAATCCTGGAGGATCCCGCCGTCGCGAGTCTCTCTTCGTTCATCGGGGTCGATGGCACCAACGCGACCCTCAACAGCGGTCGCATGCTCATCAATCTCAAGCCCCACGGGGAGCGGCGCGACACCGCCTTTGCGATTATCGCCCGCATGCGCGAACGGGCGCGGGAAGTCACGGGGATCGCCCTCTATCTCCAGCCGGTGCAGGAACTCACGATCGAAGATCGCGTGAGCCGCACGCAATTTCAGTTCACGCTGACCAGTCCCGACGAAAAACTGCTGCACACGTGGGTGCCGGAGTTCGTTTCCCAGCTGCGCGACCTGCCGGCGCTGGCGGACGTCGCGAGCGACATGCAGAATGAGGGTCTCCAAGCCTTCCTTGAAATCGATCGCGATGCCGCGAGCCGGCTCGGCGTGACCGTGGCCGATATCGACGACGCGCTCTACAGCGCCTTCGGGCAGCGTCAGATTTCCACGCTGTTCACGCAGGCGGGCCAGTATCGCGTCGTGCTTGAGGTCGATCCGCGCCTCGCGGTTGGGCCGCAGGCGCTCACCAGCATCTTTGTGCGCACGCGCGGGGGAAAACCCATCCCGCTTTCGAGCGTGGCGCGGGTGAGCGAGCGCCCGACCACGCTCTTGATCAATCACGTCGGCCAGTTCCCCGCGGTCACCGTTTCGTTCAACCTCGCCGACGGCCGCTCGCTCGGTGACGCCGTGGCCGCAATCGAGCGCGCCGCCGCCGAACTCGGCGTGCCGGCGGCGATTGACCTGCGGTTTCAAGGCGCGGCGCATGCGTTTCGCAATTCCCTCGGCAGCACGCTCTGGCTCATCCTCGCGGCGGTGGTCACGATGTATATCGTGCTCGGCATCCTCTATGAGAGCAGCATCCACCCCATTACGATCCTCTCGACGCTGCCCTCCGCGACGGTCGGTGCCCTGCTCGCCCTCTGGATCACCGGCCGACCCCTCGATATGATCGCGATTATCGGCATCGTGCTGCTGATCGGATTGGTGAAGAAAAACGGCATCATGATGGTCGACTTCGCGCTGGAGGCGACGCGGCGCGAAAAGCTCTCGGCGCGCGACGCGATTAAGCAGGCGGCGTTGCTGCGGTTCCGGCCGATTCTAATGACGACGCTCGCCGCGCTTTTCGGTGCGTTGCCGTTGATGCTTTCGTCGGGCTCGGGCGCTGAGCTGCGGCAACCGCTTGGGCTGGTGATGGTCGGCGGTTTACTCGTGAGCCAGGTGCTTACGCTCTTCACGACGCCAGTGGTTTATTTGTTCTTCGATCGGCTGGCGCAGCGGGCGAAGGTGGCCCGGCCCGCCACCGCGCCCGCCGGCGCCAAGGGCGCGACGGTATGAACCTGTCGCGGCCATTCGTCCGTCGCCCGGTGGCGAGCAGCCTGATCGCGGTGGCGCTCATGCTGGTCGGCGCGCTGGCCTACGGCCTCTTGCCGGTCTCGCCGCTGCCGCAGGTCGATTTTCCCTCGATCCGCGTGAGTGCGTCGCTGCCCGGGGCGAGTCCGGACACGATGGCGACGAGCGTCGCCTCGCCGTTGGAGCGGGCGTTGGGCAGCATCGCCGGCGTCCACGGGATCTATTCGGAGAATCGGCAGGGCTCGACGAGCGTGACGCTGGAGTTCGCCCTCGGCCGCGATCTCAACGCAGCCGCGCGTGATGTGCAGGCGGCGATCAATGCTTCCCGCAGCGAGCTCCCGGCGGGCATGCCGAGCAACCCGTCGTTCCGCAAATCCAACCCCGCCGCCGCGCCCATCATGGCGCTGGCGCTAAGCTCGCCGAATCTCTCTCCGGGTGCGCTCTACGATTTCGCGGCCACGATTCTCGGGCAAAAAATCTCGCAGATTAACGGCGTCGGCGAAGTGCAGACCGGCGGCAGCTCCCTGCCGGCCGTGCGCGTGCAGCTCAATCCGCACGCGCTCTCCCACCACGGCATCTCGCTCGACGAGGTGCGCCGCGCGATCGCGGCCACAAATTCGATCCGGCCCCGCGGCACTGTCGAGGATGGCCCGCGCCAGTGGGAGGTGCAGGTGAGCAATCAACTGCGCCGCGCCGACGAATATCTTTCGCTCGTGATTCGCTACCGCGACGGCGCGCCGGTGCGGCTGGGTGATGTGGCCAAAATTTCCGACTCGGTCGAGGACCGGTACAGCATGGGCTTTCACAACGATCGGCCCGCCGTGCTGCTGATGATTAGCCGCCAGCCCGGCGCGAACATCATTGAGACCATCGACGCCATCAACGCCCAGCTCCCCGGTCTGCGCGCGCTCCTGCCGGCCGATGCCGACCTTGCGGTCGTGATGGATCGCTCGCCCGGTATCCGCGCAACACTGGCGGAGTCGCAGAAGACGCTCCTCATCGCGGCGGGCCTCGTGATGCTCGTCGTGTTTCTCTTCCTCGGCAACCCGCGCGCCGCGCTCATCCCCTGCCTCGCGATCCCGGTGTCGGTCATCGGCACGTTTTCCTTCATGTATGTGCTCGGGTTTTCGCTGAACAACCTTTCGCTCATGGCGCTGATTGTCGCGGCGGGGCTGGTGGTGGACGACGCGATTGTCGTGATGGAAAACATCTCGCGGCACATTGAGCGCGGGCTGTCACCGCTGCGCGCGACGCTGCGCGGTTCGGGTGAGGTGGGCTTCACGCTGCTCGCGATGAACCTCTCGCTCGTCGCGGTGTTCGTCTCGATCCTTTTTATGGGCGGGCTGGTGGAGCGGCTGTTCCGCGAGTTCTCCATCACGCTCGTGATTGCGATGATGGTTTCGCTTGCCGTCTCGCTCACGCTCGTGCCGTCGCTCTGCGCGCGCTGGCTGAAACGCGAAAACGTCGAGACCGAGAGCGGGTTCCACCGTGCGACGAATCGGGCTTTCGAGCGGGTGAAGTCCGCCTACGCGCGTTCCCTCGGTTGGGTGCTCAACCACGCGACGCTCACGCTCATCGTGCTGATCGGTTCCATCGGGCTGAACATTTCCCTCTACATCAAGATTCCGAAGGGCTTTTTGCCGATGCAGGACACGGGCACGCTCAACGCCTTCGCGCGCGGCGACGATGCGTTCTCCTACCAGGTCATGCAGCCGAAGATCGAAATCTACCGGAAGATCATCATGGCCGATCCGGCGGTGCAGGATGTCATCGGCACCTCCGGCGGCAGTTCGGGCATCAACAACGCCCGCATGACCATCCGCCTGAAACCGCTCGCCGAGCGCAAGGTCTCGGCCAACGAGGTCGCCAACCGCATCCGCGCCGCGGCCCCGCCGCTGGCTGGGTCGTCGCTCTATCTCTTCGGCGCGCAGGACATCGATGGGCCCCGCATGTCGGACTCGACCTCCTACGATCTTTCGATCCTCTCGTCCGAGCTTGAGCTCATCCGCAAATGGGCGCCGCGGATCGGTGCCGCGCTGCAGGATCTGCCCGAATTAACCGATGTCGACGCTCGCTCCGAGGCCGGCGCGCAGGTCCTGCGCCTGTCAATCGATCGGGAAGCTGCGCGGCGACTCGGCGTCGACATGCAAATGGTGGCGCAGGTGTTGAACAGCTCGTTCAGCCAGCGTCAGGTCGCGACCCTTTACGACCGGCTCAACCAGTATCGCGTGATCATGGAGCTTGAGCCGCAATACACGTCGGACCCCGTGGTGCTCGACAAGGTGACGGTGATTGGAGCCAACGGCACACGCGTGCCACTTTCCGCTTTCACCAGCTACAAGTATGCCCAGACGGAGGACCGCGTGCGGCACCGCGCGCAGTTTGCCGCCGAGAGCGTCGGCTTCGGCTTGGCCGAGGGCGTTTCACTGGAGCAGGGCCTGGCCGCCATCGACGGGGCCCTCGCCAAGATCATGCTGCCGACCTCCGTGCAGGCGCGGATGCTGGGTTCGTTCAGTTCGTTTCAGTCCAGCATCCAGGCCCAACCTTTCCTGATTCTCGGCGTGCTCGTCGCGGTGTATCTTGTGCTCGGCGTCCTCTACGAAAGCCTGGTGCACCCGCTCACGATTCTCTCGACGTTGCCCTCCGCCGGGCTCGGCGCGCTCCTGGCGCTGCGGCTTACCGACACCGAGTTCTCGCTCATCGCGCTGCTTGGCTTGTTTCTCCTCATCGGCATCGTGATGAAAAACGCGATCCTGATGATCGACTTCGCCATCGCCCGCGAGCGCAGCGATGGCATCACCGCCCGCGCCGCGATTTACGAGGCCGCGCAACTCCGCCTGCGGCCGATCTTGATGACGAATTTCGCCGCGCTCCTCGGCGCGCTCCCGCTCGTGCTCGCGACCGGTGAGGGTGTGGAGATGCGCCAGCCCCTCGGCCTCGCGATCGTCGGCGGCCTCGCCGTGAGCCAGCTCCTCACCCTTTACACCGTGCCGGTCGTCTACCTCTGGCTGGATCGCCTGCGGCTGTGGGTGAAGGGACTGAGGCCCGCGCGGCGTGCATTGAAAAATACGGCGGTCGAAACCTGAGAGCGGGCAAAATCCCGTTGACCGTCCTCGCCGCTGGCGCAGCCTTGGTGCTCCGGTGAGCTTACCCCCTCTTACCCTGTCTTTCGCGGTGTGCCGGCTGCTTTTTGCGCTGCCGGTGCTATCGCCGCTGGTGTTTTTTGCCGCCGCGCCGCCGAAGCAGGAGGTCGTCGATCCGAATGCACCGATCAGTTACTGGAAACAGATTCGGCCGGTGTTTCAGGCGAATTGCCAAGGGTGCCATCAGCCGGCGAAGAACAAAGGCGGCTATGTGATGACCGACTTCGCGCGCCTGCTCGCGGGCGGTGACAGTGGCGACAAGGCCGTCGTGCCCGGCAAGCCCGACGCCAGTCTCCTCATCGTTTCGATCACGGTGAAGGACGGCGAGGCGGAGATGCCGAAAAACAAACCGCCGCTCGCGCCCGACGAGGTCGCGTTGATTTCGAAATGGATTGCACAGGGTGCGACCGACGACACGCCGAAGAACGCCGTGCAGCACTTCGATGCCGAGCATCCACCGGTTTATCAGCGGCCGCCGGTGGTGACGTCCCTGGATTTCTCGCCGGATGGAAAACTCCTCGCGGTCGCCGGGTTTCACGAAGTGCTGCTGCATCACGCCGATGGCTCCGGGATCGTGGCGCGGCTGGTGGGGCTTTCAGAGCGCGTGCAGTCAGTGCGGTTTTCGCCCGACGGCACGCGGCTGGCCGTCGCGGGCGGACTCCCGGCGCGGATGGGCGAGGTGCAGATTTGGAATGTGGAGAAGCGCGCCCTCATCGTCTCCGTGCCCGTCGGCTACGACACCGTCTATGGCGTGAGCTGGTCGCCCGACGGCAAGCTCGTCGCGTTTGGCTGCCCCGACAACAACGTGCGCGCCATCGTCGCGGCCACGGGCGAGTTCGTGCTCCAAGGCGGTTCGCACAACGACTGGGTGCTCGACACCGTTTTTAGCAACGATGGTTCGCATCTCATCTCGGTCGGCCGCGACATGAGCACAAAGCTCACCGAGGTCGAGACCCAGCGGTTCGTGGACAACATCAGCTCGATCACGCCGGGCGCGTTGCGCGGCGGACTCCACGCGGTTGCCCGCCGGCCGGGTCGCGACGAAGTGCTGATCGGCGGGGCCGATGGCGTGCCGCAGGTTTACCAAGTCTTCCGCCAGACGAAGCGCCGCATCGGCGACAACGCGAACCTCCTCCGCAAATTCCCCGCGATGGAGGGTCGCATCTTCGCCGTCGACTACAGCCCGGATGGCAAGCTCATCGCTGCCGCCAGCAGTTACAACGGTCACGGCGCCGTCCGCCTCTACTCGGGCGAATTCGACTCCACGATTCCCGCTGTCCTCCTCAAGGCCTACGCGGACAAAATCGCCAGCGCCTACTCGAAGGACGAAAAAGACGAAATTGAGCGCTTCACGACGGCTGAGGTGAAACAGCTCGCCGAGGCGAAATTCGCCGGTGGCGTCTATGCACTGGCCTTCGCACCCGACAGCCAGCGCCTCGCGGCGGCGGGTGAGGATGGCCGCGTGCGCCTTATCAATGTCGCCGACGGCGCGGTCGCCAAAGAGTTCGTGCCCGTGCCGCTCGCGCCCGTGAAAATTTCCCAAGCCGCCTCCCGCGAATGAATCTGAAGACGAAAACGTGTTCCCTGCTGGTCGGCTCGCTCGTGCTCGCGGCGGCACCGGCCAATCTCGCCCGCGCCGCGATGGCGGTCGCGCCCGCGATGTCGTTCGTCGCGCCCGAGGCTCTGCCCGCAGGTGCGAAGATCGCGGCGCTCGAAATCGCGCCCGCCACCATCAAACTGCAGGGTTCATTCGATGCGGTGCAGTTGCTCGTGACCGCGACGCTGGCCGACGGGGGTAAACTGGACGTCACGCGGCTCGCCACCTACGAACTTTCATCCGTGGGTGCCGTGACGCCGGCGGGGCAGGTGAGTCCGCTCGCCAACGGGAAAACCCAGCTCACGGTGCGTATCGCCGGTAAAACCGCGAAGGCATCGCTCGAAGTCGTCGCCTACGATCCGAATCAGAAGGTGGATTTCATCCGCGATGTTAATCCCGTGATCGCGCAGCTCGGCTGCAGTGCGGGCGCGTGCCACGGCGCGAAGGATGGCAAGGCCGGCTTCAAGCTCTCGCTTCGCGGCTACGATCCGATCTACGACGTGCGCTCGCTCGTCGATGATCACGCGGGCCGGCGGGTGAACTTCGCCTCGCCCGACGATTCGTTGATGTTGCTCAAGGCCACCGGGGCCGTGCCGCACGAGGGCGGGCAGCGAACCAAGTTCGACGATAAATATTACCGCATCCTCCGCGCGTGGATCGCGGACGGCGCCAAGCTCGATCTGAATGCCGCGCGCGTCACGAAGATCGAAGTCACCCCGCAAAATCCCGTCTTGCAGGCGGTCGGCTCGAAGCAGCAGATGCGCATCATCGCCACCTACACCGACGGCCAGCAGCGCGACGTGACCGCCGAGGGGTTCATCGAGTCGGGCAACCAAGATGTCGCCACGACCGAGCGCGGCGGACTCGTCAGCACCAGTCGCCGCGGCGAGGCACCGATCCTGGCGCGCTACGAGGGTAACTATGCCGCCACGACCGTGACGGTGATGGGCGATCGCTCAGGCTTCGCGTGGAGCGAGCCGGAGAAGTGGAACAGGGTCGACGAGTTGGTCGCCGCCAAGTGGCAGCGGATGAAAATCCTCCCGTCGGGCCTGTGCACCGACGAAGATTTCCTTCGCCGCGTCTATCTCGATCTCACTGGTCTGCCACCCAGCGCGCCCGAAGTGCGCGAATTTCTCTCCGACGCACGCCCGACGCGCGCGAAGCGCGACGCCGTGATCGAACGCCTGATCGGTTCGCCGGACTACGTCGACCACTGGGCGAACAAGTGGGCCGACCTCCTCCAAGTGAATCGCAAGTTCCTCGGCGAGGAAGGGGCGAAACTTTTCCGCGAATGGATCCGCACCGAAGTCGCGTCGAACACGCCCTACGATCAGTTCGCCAAGAAAATTCTCACCGCCACTGGTTCGAACCGCGAGAATCCCGCCGCGAGCTATTACAAGGTGCTGCGCACTCCGACGGAGACGATGGAGAACACCACGCACCTCTTCCTCGCCACCCGCTTCAACTGCAACAAGTGCCACGACCATCCGTTCGAGCGCTGGACGCAGGATCAGTATTACCAGCTCTCGGCGTTCTTCGCGCAGGTGGACCTGAAAAAGGATCCCGAGAGCGGCAACAAAACCATCGGAGGCACGGCGGTCGAGGGGGCGAAGCCGCTCTACGAAATCGCCTACGACAAAGCGGAGGGCGAGGTGAAGCACGACCGCACCGGCCAAGTCACGCCACCGGAATTTCCGTATCTCACGAAGCCGGCCGCCTTCGCCAAGCCCGCCGTTTCCGAAATCGAGAACTTGTCCGCCGTAGCCTCGGCGAAGGTGGTTCCAAAATCCAAAATCGAAAATCCGCCCGCGACTCGTCGCGAGTCGCTGGCAGCCTGGATGACCTCGCCTGACAACCGCTATTTCGCGCTCAGCTACGTGAACCGGATGTGGGGCTACATGATGGGCGTCGGCCTCATCGATCCGCTCGACGACATCCGCGCGGGCAATCCGCCCTCGAATCCCGAGCTGCTCGCGTGGCTCACGCAGGAATTTGTGCAGAGCGGCTTCGACGTGCGCCGGCTTCAGCGCACCATCGTGCAGTCGCGCACCTACCAGCTCACGCTCGCGACAAACCGCTGGAACTCCGACGACCGCACCAACTATTCGCACGCGATGGCTCGCCGGCTGCCGGCGGAGGTCCTTTTCGACAGCGTGCTGAAAGTCACGGGCTCGATCCCGAATTTTCCCGGAGCGAAGCCCGGTGTGCGCGCCGCGCAGCTGCCGGATTCCGCCGTCGATGTCCCCGGTGGCTTGCTCGCCAGTCTCGGCCGGCCGGTGCGCGAGTCCGCTTGCGAATGCGAACGCAACGGCGATCTCGGCCTCGGCTCCATCATGGCGCTTCTCAGCGGTCCCGCCGTCTCCGGCGCAATCAACGATCCGAAAAACGAACTTGCGAAACTGACCGCCGCCACGACCGACGACCGCCAGCTTGTGGACGAGATTTTCCTGCGGACGCTCAACCGCCACGCCAACGACCGGGAAATTTCCTCTTCCCTTGAGTCGTGGAAAACCATTGCGGGAGAGAACACGCGTCTCGCCGCCGAGCTCGCGCAACGCGAGACTTGGTGGACGCCCGTCTATGCCCAGAAGCAGCAGGAGCGTGATACGGCCATCTCTGCCGCGAGGACAGCCGTGGATGCGCGAATCATTGAAATCGCGCCGCAGGTCGCGGAGGCCGAGCGAAAACGTGAGGAGAAGATCGCAGCCGAAGCGAAGGCGCTCGCCGCCTTCGAGGAGACCCTCGCGCCCAAACTCGCCGAATGGGAGTCAGCCCTCGACGCGGCGCGCTTGGGCACTGCGTGGGTGCCGCTGGAGGCGAAGACGGCCAACGCGACCAACCTCAACAAACTCACGAAGCTCGACGACGGCTCGTATCGCGCCTCGGGCCCGGCTTCGAATTTCCTCAACTACGATCTCGCCGTGGAGACTAAGCTTGCGGGCATCACCGGTGTGATGATCGAGGTGTTGCCCGATGACAGTCTGCCGATGTTCGGACCGGGCCGGGCTGCCGGTAATTTTGTGCTGACGAAATTTTCCGTGCGCTGGAGCGACAAGGGCGGCAAGCGCAACCAAGTCGAAGCCAAGTTGGCCGAGGCGCGGGCGGATTTCTCCCAGAAAAATTTCGACGTCGCCACCGTCCTGAAGGTCCGTGATGACGGAGCCAAGGACGGCTGGGGCGTCTCCCCGAAACTCGGCGAGCCGCACTATGCGCGCTTCTCGCTCGCCGAACCGATTGGCAGCGCCGAGGGCGCGACGCTGAATTTCCAGCTCATGCACCAATACCGCGAGGGCTTTGGCATCGGCCGTTTTCGGCTCTGGGCGACGACGTCCGCCGCGCCGCTCGAACTCGGCTTGCCTGAGGCCGTGCTCGCCGCCGTGAAGATTTCCGCCTCCGACCGCACCCCCGCGCAGCGCGAGACCATCGCCGCCTATCAGCGTAGCACCGACGTCGGCCTGCTCAAAAAGCAGCAGGCCCTCGCTAAAGCCAAACTCCCCGTGCCCGAGGACCCGAAGCTCAAGCAACTCAGGGCCGCGCTCGCCGCCACCGAGCAGCCCGTGTTGATCGATCCCAAGCTCGCGCAACTCCGCACCGACGCCACGCTAAGCGCGAAACAACTCATCGATCAGCGTCTCACCGGCGCGCAAGATCTCGCGTGGGCGATCATCAACAACCCGGCGTTTCTGTTTAACCGCTGAGCGGGTCGGGTCGCGTCACTCCAAGCCATGAAGAAAAAATCCGTTTTTCTCGCTGAAAACACCAACCTCGAGATCGAGAGTTTCCTGCGGAACCACCACACGGTCGTCATCCCGGTCGGTGCGACGGAGCAGCATGGGCCGCATGCGCCGGTCGGCACCGATGTGCTCATCCCGCAGGAAATTGCCCGGCGCGTGGCGGAGCGGCAGGGCAACGCCCTCGTCGCCCCGGCGCTGCCCTACTGCCTCTCCTATCCGCACCGCGGCTTCACCAGCGAGTTCAGCCTCAGCATCGAGACATTCATTGCCGTCGTGCGCGACCTCGCCCTTTCGTTCGGCGCCGCCGGGTTTAAGCGCATCGTTTTTCTCAACGGTCATTTCGACAACACTTATGCCCTTGCCTACGCGTGCGCCCAGATCGCCGAGCGACTGCCGACCGGGGCGAAGGCGTTTCCGTTTAACTATTGGGACGGCTTCACCCCCGAGCAGGGCGCCACGATGACCGGGGACGGCAAGGACATGCACGCCGGCGCCGCCGAGACCTCCATGCTGCTCGCGATCGACCCGGCACTCGTGGACATGGCGCTCGCCAACACCGAATTTCTCAACTTTCCCGAAACCATCACCAAGTCCCCCGCGCTCCACACGGCCTACTACTTCTCGTCGCCGGGCAGTGTTTATCGCAGCACGAAAAGCGGCACGTGGGGCGACGCCACCCAGGGCACCGCCGCCAAGGGCGAGCAGTATCTCGAATGGGGCGTCGCCTCCGTCATCAATCTTCTGCACGACCTCGAAAAAACGTTTGCGCAGCTCACGATTCGTTAACCGCCTCCGAAAGAATCTGCGCAGACTAGCGTCCGCCAAATCAAAAATCTCCGAGCGAGAATCAAAAATCCCAACCCCCTTCCCGCCATGATCCGACTCCCCGGTGGACTCAATTCTGACCTCTGCGACACGCACGCGAAGATGACGCGCCGCGATCTTCTTCGCCTCGGCGGCTCGTCGATCCTCGGCCTTTCGCTCGGCCAGATGCTCAATCTCAAGGCCACCGCCGCCACCGCGCCCGTTGCCACGAAAGGCGGCCCCGGTTGGGGCAAGGCCAAGAGCGTGATCATGGTTTACCTCCAGGGCGGTCCGTCGCACCTCGATCTCTGGGACCCGAAGGAAAACGTGCCCGACAAAATCCGCAGCGCGTTCTCCACGATCCCAACGAAGATTCCCGGCACGCACTTCACCGAGGTCCTCCCGCAACTCGCGAAGGTGAACGACAAGTTCACGATGATTCGCTCGATGAGCTACACGCCCAACGGGCTCTTCAACCACACCGCCGCGATCTACCAGATCATGACGGGCTACACGACCGACAAGGTCAGCCCGTCCGGCCAGCTCGAGCCGCCGAATGCGAAGGATTTTCCGAACTTCGGCTCCAACATCGTGCGCCTCAAGCCGGTCGATACGCCGATGCTGCCGTTCGTCATGCTCCCGCGGCCGTTGCAGGAATCCAACGTCGTCGGCAAGGGCGGAAGCGCCGGTTTCCTCGGCAAAGGCTTTGATCCCTACACGCTGTTTCCCGAGGGCGACGACCTCGACATGACGAAAATGGATCGGCTCAAGACCGATGACCTCAAGCTCCCGCAGGAAGTCTTTGCCATGCGCCTCGAGCGCCGCGCTCGCCTCCGTGAACAGATCGAGGCGGCGATGCCCGACATC
>JANOAF010000447.1:0-14272 GCA_031411015.1 Opitutaceae bacterium
CTCGTCCCACGTTTCAAATGGAAATGGCGCGGAGTGGGACGCCCGTAAACGCCCTCACCGGCTGTTGCCCGCTCCGGCGTCGCTTTTCTGACGAAACGTCGAAGATGCTTACAAAATGGCGTTCGGTGCCGGGCAGCGGAAAATTAATTATCGCTTTGGCCAATTCACTGTAACCGACAACCTATCTAGCTACTAATACGGCTCAGAACCACCCCGGCTGGCCCGGCACCGCCGCTCATGGCGTGAAAATTGCAGAACCCATTGGACGCTCGGGAGAGTCATTTTTCTTCGAGTTCCCCTCAGTGATCCGGCCATTCGCCACTCCAGCCCAGATCCGTCCGAACCATAAAATCCCATGAACGTTACCCTGATCTCGGTCGCCACTGCTTTACTCGTATTACCGTCGATAGCCCGGGCGATACCTGTCCTGTTTTCGTCCGCGGGCGCAAATGCGGCCGCGATCCAATCTACGGTCGACGCTTTTCGCACAGACCTCGGTAGCTTGAATTCAAATGTCGCCGGTTCATTTGGCAGCGGTCGTCGGGAAATTAACTGGGATGGGGTGCCGGACGCCTTCTCAGCGCCGAACAATTTGCCGGGCACATTTTTTAACGTGAACTCGCCGCGAGGCGTGGTGTTGAGCACGCCGGGAACAGGCTTTCAAGTCAGCGCCAATAGCGGCGTCGCTCCGATCGAGTTCGGGAACATTGACCCATCCTACCCGGCGCTATTCGCACCGTTTAGCCTCCAGCGGCTATTCACTCCGTTGGGAAGCAACATCACGGACGTCACATTCTTTATCGCCGGATCGGCCACCGCAGGATTAACCACCGGATTTGGTGCCGTTTTTTCCGACGTCAATCTCGCGAATGTGTCCTCCCTGCAATTCTTTGACCCCTTGAATAATTCGCTCGGGACATTTTTCGTTCCGAATGCAGCCGGCAATCAATCCTTCTCTTTTCTCGGAGTATCTTTCGGTGACGCGATCGTTTCGCGCGTCCGCATTACGAGTGGAAATCAGGTCCTCGCGGCGGGGAGCACCGCGGGCAACCCCTTGAATGACCTCGTTGTGATGGACGATTTCATCTACGGGGAAACGAGGTTAGGTGTGGCGACCCCCGATACGGCCTCTACCAGCGCACTTTTTGTCAGCAGCCTTGGCCTACTTCTCATCGTTTCACGCTTTCGGCCAACGCACCGTCAGGGCACGTGACGGGCTCGGCTGGGTTTTGACGGGATTTAGGATAGTGCCAAACGACAATGCCGGCGAGCGAGCCCACGCCAGAAACGAAGACGATGAGTTTCTCGTGGCGCCTTACGATGTTTGCGATGTGAAGGACAGGATTGAGGCGAACGAAAATATTTTTGATGCGGTGGCGTTCACGAGAGAGACGTTCGCTCAGGAAGGGCTTACCCGATTGCCTGGACGCACGACTGCGGCGTCCTGTTTCCGTCAGAAATCCGAGGCGATGCCTGCCCGATACTGCTCACGCCTCAGCGCTCGCCACTCGGGCGTTTTCCACAAGCCTGCCTGACTATGAGCGCGCCCACGCCCGGCCGGAAGCCGGCCCTTGGTTTCATCTTCGTCACGGTCGTGCTCGCCGTGCTTGGTTTCGGGCTACTGATCCCGGTGCTGCCGGAATTGGTGAAGCAATTTAAGGGCGGGGATGTCACGTCCGGCTCACACGTATACGGCGTGCTCGTGAGCGTGTATGCGTTCGCGCAGTTTTTCGGCGCGCCGATCCTCGGCTCGCTTTCGGATCGGTTTGGGCGGCGCAAGGTCATCCTCATCGCGCTGGCGGGTTCGAGTGTGGATTTCGCGATCATGGCGCTCGCGCCCAATCTCACGATTCTCTTCCTCGCCCGCATGGTCGGCGGCGTCACCGCCGGCATCATCTCGACGGCCAACGCCTATGTGGCCGACGTGACGCCGCCGGAAAAACGTGCGCAGGGTTTCGGCGTGATCGGGGCGGCCTTTGGGCTCGGCTTCATCATCGGGCCGCTCGTCGGCGGCCTGCTCGGCAGCATCGATCTGCGGTTGCCGTTCTGGGCGGCGGCGGGCTGCTCGGCGGCGAACTGGCTCTATGGATTTTTTGTGCTACCCGAATCCCTCGCCCCGCAAAACCGGCGCGCGTTTTCCTGGCAACGCGCCAACCCGATCGGCGCGCTCGTGGCGCTCAAGCGTTTCCCCGCCGTGCTGGGGCTGGCCGAGGCGTATTTCATTTTGACGCTCGGGCAGATGATGCTGTTTTCGATCTGGGCGCTCTACACGGGCCACCGCTATGGCTGGGACCCAAAGCACGTGGGTCTGTCGCTCATGATGGTCGGCGTAATGTCAGCGTTCGTGCAGGCGGTGCTGGCAAAAAGAATCATCGGCCGACTGGGCGATACCCGCGGCGTGATCCTTGGACTGCTCCTTTCTGCCACGGCCCAGACGCTCTACGGCCTCGCGCCGGCAGGCTGGATGGTTTACTTCATCATCATCGTCGGTTCGTGCGCCGGCATCGCGGGTCCGGCGATGCAGAGCTACATCTCGAAACATGTCCCGCCCAACGAACAGGGCGCCGTGCAAGGCATCTACTCCGGTCTCGCGAGCCTCGCCGGCATTCCCGGTCCGCTGATTTCGACGTGGAGTTTTGGCTGGGCCGTGCAATCCGGCCAACCCGGGTGGTTGTCAGGGCTGCCGTTTTTCATCGCCGCGATACTCGCCCTGACCGCGCTCACCCTCGCCGCGCGATCGTTTGCGAAAGACCACGTGCCCTTCGGAGGAAAAACCACCGGTTAAATTTTCGCCGGCAAACTCCGCAGCCTAATCTCGCGCACCGCCACGCGGGTCATGAAACTCGCGATACCGAGCGGCAGGGATTTTTGGATGTCACCGGGACGCAGCGTGAGCTTCCGGGCGCCGATCTCGAAATCCACGACTTGCTCGGCATCGATCCAGGCCTCGATTTTCTCGTCGGTCACGCGCAGGCGGATCCGATACCAGCGGTTGTCGACGAATTCCTGCGCCTTCGTGGTCTCGTTGTCGGAGGCATCGGAATAATCGATGCTGGAGATGCCCGTGAGCATGCCGCCCCAGCCGCCGACCACAAAGGTGCAGGCGGATTTACCGACGGGAAACGTGAGGCCGCAAAAAAAATCCTCGCCCTTCAGCTTCATCGCCTCGAGGGAGATTTCGTAGTTTGTGCGCGGCAGGGTGGACCCCCGCGTCCACGTAATCCCGGAGAGCGTGGTGCCCGCCTCGATCACAATCGCGGCGCGGCCCTCGCGAAACGAGGGGTCGACCGCCACGGCGCCCTCCCCCTCGAAACCCGACTGTGCCCACCCCGCGAGCGTGCGTTCGTCGAAGAGATTTTTTTCCGCGTCGGCCGCGGGCTTGTCGGCACCGGCAAGCCATAACGCCAACACGAGCGCCGCGGCCGTTGCGCGAATCCAGGGAGAAAACGATGGGGCGTTCATCGAGAGGGTCGGTGGTGGCACGGCATCACTTCTGCGTTTTTTGCGGTGCGGCGACGGGCTCGGCATCGGACATCCCATAGGCGAGAATTTGTCCATCCTTGGCCAGTCGCTCACGGAGCTTCGCGTAGGGCACATCCTGCACCGCGAGATTCGCATTGATCGCCATGACGGCGGCGGTTGCGGCCGACTGGCCGAGAATCATGAAGACGGGTTCCATGCGGATTGAGCCAAACGCGATGTGGGAACTGGAGAGGCACACCGGCACAAAAAGATTTTCCAGCTCGCCCCGCTTCGGCACCAGCGCGCCGTAGGCAATTTCATAGGGGCCCGCCGTCGGGACGCCGATGTCGCCTTCGTTCTGCACGTGGCCTTCGGGCGTGATGTAGCGCTGCACGTTGTGCGAGTCGATCGTGTAGCTGCCCATGCCGACGGAGTCGGGCGTGGGCTTTTTTTTGCGGAGTTCATTCTCCGTCATCACATACGTCCCAATCATCCGGCGCGCTTCGCGCACATAGATTTGGTGCGGCCAGCCGCCGTTGTCCTTGAACTCATCTTTGGGCAGGCCCCACTTGCTCATCGCCGCACGCACCTCCGCCGGCACGCGGGGATCGGTGGTGATAAAGTAGAGCCAGCCTTTCTGATACCGCTCGTGCTCGCGCAAGATCTCGCGCCGCCGCTCATAGGTCGCCTCGGGGTAGTCGTAACTCAGGCCGATGTTGTCGGTGCTGAACGGCCCGTGATTGTTCGTGTCTGTTTTGTGATTCGGAATCGGATCGAATTTGCCAAACGTCTCCGTCCAGCCCGCGCCGTAAACGCGGGCGAGCAGTTCATACTGTTTCGGATCGTAGCCGGAGGGCTTGGCGAACGGGATGCGGTTCGCCGCGTGATCCGTGAGGCAAATCCGGTAGCAGTAGGCCTGCACCTTGGTGTCACCCTCGCCAAAATTCCCCGGGTGCGCCGCGCTCACGCGCGGCAGCACGCCGCTCTTCGGATCGCCAGGCACGACGTAGGGACTGATTTTTTCCTTCAGCACGCCGAAGTGATGGCGGTGGTGCAGCACGCCGGTCTGCACGCCGTTGTGCTCCTCGCCGTAAACTCGGTTGGCCTCACGACCGACGTGATAGCTCACGCCGGCCGCCGCCATGAGGTCGCCCTCGTAGGTGGTGTCGACGAACATTTTTCCCGTATAAATCTTCCCGCTTAGCATCGTGATCGAGGTGATGCGGGCACCGGTTTTTTTCACCCCCTTCGCGCGATCGAGCCATTCGTTGCGGACCACGGTAATGCCGTGCTCCCGCACCAAATCCTCGAACACCTGCTCGGCCACGTGCGGCTCGAAAATCCACATCGTGCGCTGCACGCCGTCGATGGCCGGTGTCCCCTGCCCCTTGTTGCCATACTCGGTTTTTTTCTGCCAGCGCCATGCGGCATCGCCATCGTAGTGCCGCCACACGCGGTGATAAAATTCCCGCGCAAGCCCGCCAATCACGGCTTTGTTGCCCGTGTCGGTGTATCCGAGCCCGCCGCTGGAGAGGCCGCCGAGGTGTCGGTCCGGGCAGACAATCACGACCGACTTGCCCATCGTTTTCACTTGCACGGCGGCGGTCACGGCGGCGGAGGTCCCGCCATAGATCACGACATCATAATCCGCCGCGCGGGCACTCGACGCCGCCAGCGCCGCAACGAAAAACCAAGACGCGACCGGACACGAGGCGAGCTGGGGAATACTCATGGGCGAGTTGTAGCGAGCCACGCGAGCCGCTGTCCAGCCCGTGGCTCATTTTCCAATCGCGGCAAATTTCTGGGCGTGGACCCACGCTCGGGCCAGCCAAGGTTGAAAACTGTCCCTCGTAATGTCACCGGCCGCCGCTTGACGCGCCCTGCGCGCCGCCTCTCCCTTTCTCGCCATGCCCCAGCCGCTCTTCCCTCTCCCCGGCGCCCAGCAGCTCACCCGCCGCTCTTTCGTCCTCGGCACTGCGTCCTTCGCCGCCGCCGCATTTTTATCCACCCGCGCGCGCGGTGCCGTCGCCGCCCCTCCGAAATTTTCCAGCTACCCGTTTTCCCTCGGCATTGCCTCCGGCGATCCCCTCCCGGACGGCGTCGTCCTCTGGACCCGTCTCGCGCCGAAGCCACTCGAAGTCGGCGGTGGCATGCCCCCCGAATCGGTCGAAGTCACGTGGCAACTCTGCGACGACGAAGCCATGACGCGGGTCGTCAAGTCCGGCACGGTCGCCGCGACGCCCGAGTGGTCGCACTCCGTCCACGTCGAAGTCGAGGGCCTGCGTCCCGATCGTTGGTATTGGTATCGATTCAAAGTCGGCGGCGAAGTCAGCCCCAAGGGCCGCACGCGCACCGCGCCGCCCGCCGACGCGTTGCCCGAACGCCTCCGGTTCGCCTTCGCCTCCTGCCAGCACTACGAGGCCGGCCACTTCACCGCCTACCAGCATCTCGCCCGCGAGGATATCGATCTCGTCGTGCACCTCGGTGACTACATCTACGAAGGCCCGGCGCGCGACGGCTCCACCCGCCGCCACAACAGCGCCGAGATCGTTCAGCTCGACGACTACCGCGCCCGCTACGCCCTCTACAAGTCCGACCCCGCCCTCCAGCAAGCCCACGCCGTCGCACCTTGGATCGTCACGTGGGACGATCACGAAGTCTGTAACAACTACGCCGGCACCCACACGGGCAGCAAAAAGCAAGCGCTCGATGCCTTCCTGCTCCGCCGCGCCGCAGCCTACCAGGCCTACTTCGAGCACATGCCGCTCCGTCGCACCGCGCTCCCGTCCGGCCCCGACATGCTGCTCTATCGCGGCCTCAGCTTCGGCCGTCTCGCGAATTTCCACGTCCTCGACACCCGCCAATACCGCACCGCGCAACCGCAGGGTGACGGCAACAAACCACCCAGCCCCGTTCTGATGGACCCCAAGGGCACCGCCCTCGGTGATCGCCAGCGCGAGTGGCTCTTCAACGGCCTCGAACGCTCGCCCGCGAATTGGAATGTCCTCGCCCAACAAATCATGATGGCCCGCGTCGATAAAATGCGCGGCCCCGAGATCACCTACAGCATGGACCAGTGGCCCGGCTACGAATTCGAACGCCGCCGCGTGCTCCGCCATTTCCACGCCAAGAAAATCAAAAACCCCGTCGTGATCACGGGCGACATCCATTCAAACTGGGCCAACGAACTCATCGCCGACTTCGATCAACTCGACTCGCAGAGTGTCGCCACCGAATTCGTCGGCACCTCGATCACCTCCGGCGGCGACGGCATCGCCACGCCGAAGACCAGCGATCAGCTCCTCGCCGAAAATCCCTTCGTGAAATATTACAACACCGAACGCGGCTACGTCCGTTGCGAACTCACGCCGCAGACCTGGCGTGCCGATTATCGCACGGTGGAATACGTCACCAAGCCCGGCGCCCCCCTGCACACTCGCGCCAGCTACGTGGTCGAGTCCGGCCGCCCGAAACTGCAAAGGGCATAGGCGCGCCATCCTGCTCCGCTCACCCCGAGCGGCGGCGCGAACGTATTTTCATCCGTGTCATTCGCGTCAGCGGTCCTTAGATCACCGCTCAATGCCAGACACGGTTAGCGCCATGCCCCCACCAGAAGCACGCTCGATCTACGAACAGGTCGTCGCACTGGAGCGCGAAGGCCTGCGCTTCGTGCTCGTAACTCTGATCGACGCGCTCGGCAGCACCCCGCAGGACGCCGGGGCGAAGATGATTGTCACTGCCGCGGGCCGTTCCAACGGCACCGTGGGCGGCGGTCGCGTCGAGGCGCAGGCGATCACGTATGCGCAGGGGTTGCTGGCGGCGACAGGTCCGAACCCGGCGAAACCCTGCTTCGTGAACTGGAGCCTCAAGGGCGATGTGGGCATGACCTGTGGCGGTTCGGTGAAACTCTATTTCGAGCCGCATCCGGCCCGAGACGCCGTTTGGCCCATCGCGATTTTTGGGGCCGGCCACATCGTGCAGGCGCTCGTTCCGGTGCTGCTGCCCCTGCCCTGCTCGATCACGGTTTGCGATTCGCGGCCGGAGTGGCTCGAGCAACTCCCCCGCGCCCCGAACCTGCGTGCCATCCACCTTGAAAATCCCGCCGACCTCGTGCCCTCCTTGCCCGCGCACGCGTTCCTGCTTTGCCTGACCAAGGGCCATGCCACGGACCGGCCGATTCTCCAACGCGCGCTGACGGAGCGTGATTTTCCCTTCATCGCCGTGATCGGCAGCGCGGCCAAGGCCGCCGTGCTCCGCCGGGAATTGCTGGCCGCCGGGCTCAGTCATCCGCTCGTGGCCAAATTCCACTGCCCCGCCGGACTCGATTTTGGCACGAACCATCCGCACGAAATTGCGCTCAGCATCGCCGCGCAACTCGTCACCGAGCGTGACCGCCTAACCAAGCCGACTCCCGGAGCAAAAGCAGACCAAGCATGACCTGCGATTGAACCGAATGGAAGGTTGCCAAAGGCAGTTTCCCCCGCACTGTCACGCCTCGTGAACGCTCCCCGTTGGCTCCTCACTCTCGCCTGTGCGACGACCCTGGCATTTGCCCCCGCCCGCGCGGCCGTTTTGGTCCACGAATTCGCCCTACGCGGAACCCTTAACGACAGCGTCGGCACTACGCCACTTACTTCCCTCGGCGGTCAAATCACCGCGCTCGGTTATGTCTTCGCCGCCAACCAAGGCGTATCGTTTTCCAGCCCGAGCCTGAGCCCGATCAACTACTCCCTCGAATTTTCGTTCAAGCTCGATTCGGTCACCGGCGATAGGAAGCTCGCGGATTTTGCGGGCCTGACATCGAACTTGGGCGTTTACGACCGCAATGGCGTCCTGAACTTTTTTCCCAGTTCGGCTCCCGGTCCCCAAATCATCACCGCCGGGACTAACGTCCACGTCGTCATCACCCGCAACAGCGCCACCGGCGTCGTCAGCGGCTACGTCAACGGACAGCTCAGTTTTTCATTCACCGACACGACCGCGGCCGCAACTGCCTCCGCTGGGTTCCGTTTCTTCGTCGACGATCTCATTACGAACCAAACCGAGGCGTCGGGCGGCACCGTAAACTACATGCGCTTCTACAACGGCGCGCTCACGCAGGGTGAGGTCACCTCGCTCTTCGCCGCGGGACCACCACTGGCCGTGCCGGAGCCCTCGACTTACGCGCTACTTTCCATCGGTGGAATCGTGATGGCTGTGACCGCTCTGCGCCGGCGGCGGAGGAGCTGAACGAGCGTTTCGGCCACTCGCCAAAACGCGCCGTGGAGATATTCGCAGTCTTGCGCGGAACACCGCGCCCCTCCACGGTTCTCTTACTCCGTCATGGTCCGCCCCGCTTCCCGTTCGCTGATTGCCGCCACCCTCCTTAGCGCGTTCTGCTGCGCTCGTTCCGGCGCGCAACCCACCGCATCACCCGAGAAGCCCGTGATTCTCGCTGAGAGTCCGGCGGAAAAAACGCCCGCGGCGACCGCCCCCAAACGCGCGCGGGTAATCTCGCCCGAAGTCGCCGCCGCCCTTGCCGCCGCGACACCCAAATACACCCCGCCGGCACCCACGCCGCCTCCCCCGCCACCGAAAGCGGAGGAAGACCTGCCCGACCTCCGCGACATCGACAAACCGAAAAACACCATCGTGCGCCTGCCGAAATTTATCGTGCAGGAAAAGAAGCCCGTGATCTTCACCGAACGCGCGATTCACACCCAAAAGGGTTTGGTCGACATCGCCATGAAGCGTTACATCACCGAAACTGATCGAGTGCTCAATTTCTTCCGCATTCCGCTCCTCACCGCCACCACCGAGGCCCGCGCGATGGCGTTGTATGCCGAGGATGAGCGTCTGAAAAACATGTCCGACCTCCATGGCAACGCCGTCGACGCCGCCAAGACCGATCCCGCGACGGGCAGCTATATTTTGAAGGAAGCGCAGCAAACCTACCTGCGTTCGAGTGATTTTGGCTGGAGTCGCAGCGCCAGTGGCTCGCGTTGAGCCGCGGGTGATTAAGTGGGGCGTCCGCGCCGTTATTTTCCGATCAACTCGCGCGCGATCACGGCCCATTCGGTTTCGAGCGTAACGTTCTGGTTCGGCATCGCCCGACCGGCGCGCGCATACCAATAGCCCGCATTGCCGAGATCGCCTTCCTTTCGATGGAGGTAGGCGTGGACCCACGAGCCCGCGCGACCGTGGTCCTCCTGCGCCCAATCATGCGCCTTCTCCCAGTCGCCACGCGCATCGTGCCACAGACTCTGCACCGCGCCGCTCCACGCTGCCGCCGGCTGCGCATCAACCGCGATCGAATGTTGAAATTCTGCAAATGACATTTGCACCAGCGTGCGCTCCGCGTCTCTGATTTCAAACCAACTTCTCCACCGTGCGTGGCCTCAGCTCTGCCCACTCATGCCGACCTTCGAACACACCATCCTCCGCGAACTCCTCGCCCGCGATCCCAATTGGGTTTCGGGGACTGCGCTGGCGACCAAGCTGGGCGTGAGTCGTGTCGCCGTCTGGCAGCACATGGAGAAATTGCGCGCCGCGGGTTTCACCTTCGAAGCCCAACGCTCGCGCGGCTACCGTATCGCCGCTCGCCCGCCCAGCCTCTATCCGCCGCTGATCGAGACCCAGTTGAAGGTGCGGCCACGGAATTTCTCCCTGCTTGTCCTCGACGAAGTCGACAGCACCAACGATGAGGCCGCACGCCAGCTCTCCGCCGGCCGGCCCACGCCTTTCGCCGTGCTCGCCCGTCGGCAGACGCGCGGCCGCGGCCGTTTCGGCCGCGCGTGGCACAGCGACTCATCGGCCAACCTCTACGCGAGTTTCGCGTTTCGGCCGAGTGTAGCTCCAGAGCGGATGCCCACCTTCACACTCTGGATGGGGCTAAACGTCTGCGAGCTGATCGCCAAATTCGCCGGCGTCAGGCCGGGCATCAAGTGGCCCAACGACATCCTTTTCGACGGACGCAAGGCCGGCGGTATGCTCACCGAGGCCCGCGTCGATTCCGATCAAATCCGCGATTTGATTTTTGGCCTCGGGCTCAACGTCAACAGTCCCGCCAGCGGCTGGCCCGCTGATCTAGCCCGGCGCGCGGTTGCGCTCGCGGATGTCACCGGCGCACCGCTCGATCTCAATCGGCTCGCGGCCGCCCTCGTCGGGCGCGTGCTGCTCTCCTACGACACGTTTACCGAGGGCGAACATCTCAAGACCTTCGCCGATCTCTGGCACCGCTACGACGTGCTGCGGGGCCGGCCCATCGCGCTGCTGGAGGGCGGCCGGCGCCATCAAGGCATCGTCACCGGGCTCGATGACGAGGGTGCGCTGTTGTTGCGCGACGATCGGGGCAAGACCCAGCGCTTCCGCGCGGGCGAGGTCACGCTCGAGAAATCGCCAAGTTGAACGTTGAGAGTTCCGCTCAATGCGTTGAACGTCCCCTCCTCTTCCGCCCGCATGACCGAAACGACGCCCGCCATCGAAGCCTCCCATCTGGTGAAAACCTATGGTGGCGTGACCGCCGTCAGCGACATCAGCTTCACCGTGGCCCAGGGCGAGATCGTCGGTTTCCTCGGACCCAACGGCGCGGGCAAGTCCACCACGATGCGCATCCTGACGGGTTATCTGCCCGCCACCTCGGGCAGCGTGAATATTTGTGGCGTCCCCGTCGCGACGCAGCCCGACGAAATCAAACGCCGCATCGGCTACATGCCGGAAAATAATCCGCTGCCGGAAGACATGCGCGTCTCGGAGTATTTGTATTTCCGGGGCCGCCTGAAGGAAGTTGCCCGCCGCAAGCTCGGCCCGCGCATTGATGAGGTGCTGGAGCTCTGCGATCTCAAGCGCGTCCGCCATAAAATCATCGGCCAGCTCTCGAAGGGTTTTCGCCAGCGCGTCGGCATCGCCGAGGCGATTCTCGCCGAGCCGCCCGTCATCATCATGGACGAGCCGACCATCGGTCTCGACCCGCACCAAATCCTCATCGTCCGCGATCTCATCGCGAGTCTGCGCGGGCGGATGTCCGTGATCATCTCGTCGCACATTCTCCCGGAGATCGAGATGACGTGCGATCGCGTGCTGATTATCAATCAGGGGCGCGTGGTCGCGCAGGGCACGCCGGCGGATTTGCGCCGGGAGATACTGGGGCTTTCCACTTACAAACTCGAGGTGGCCGGTGCCGTGGAGATGGTGGAGCACACGATCCTCGCCGTCGATCCGGAGCTGCGCGTGACCGAAAAAGCGGAGCCCGACGCCGCGGGCTTCCGCCGGCTCACGCTCACCACCAGTTGCAACGACGAACGCGGCGAAGCGTTGCTCTCCACCTTGGTCGCCGCGGGACTCCGGGTGCGGGCGCTCAACCGCCGGCAGCCCACGCTCGAAGATGTCTTCCTCGCCGCTACGCGCCGCAGTTGGGATGTGGTCACACCTCCGACGCGCACCGGCCTGGGAAGCAATAATCCGGGAGACAGGGCTAGTTCCTGACCTCCGCGCCTATGGTCTTCCCCTTCCTCCCGTCCGTTGCTTTTTTCTCTGTCGGACAATGAAGCACTTCCCCACCCTCCTCAGCCACGAGATCAGAATGCTGCTGGTGAGCCCGGCGACCTACGTCGCCGCGACGCTGTTCCTCGCGTTCATGGGGTTTATCTTCACGCAGATTTTGGAAATGTATAGCGGCACGCCGCAGGAGGCCTCGCCGGCCAATGTCTTCTTTCAACTCTTCTGGCTCCCGGCGTGCGTCATGGTCCCGCTCCTCACGATGAAGTGCCTCGCCGAGGAACGCCGGCTCGGCACGATCGAGACACTGCTCACGACGCCGGTCACGACCACCGAAGTCGTGCTCGCGAAATTCGGCGCCGCCTACCTACTCTACGCGGCACTGTGGGCCTCGACCGGCGGATTCTTCTACATCCTCAAGAAATTTTCCGGTGACGCGCGTTTCCTCGATTCCGGTCCGCTGCTCGGTGGTTTTCTTTTCATCGCAATCTCCGGTCTCTTCTTTGTCGCCATCGGCGTGTTCGCCAGCTCGCTCACGCGCAACCAATCCGTCGCCGCCATCATCAGCCTCGTGATGCTCGGCACGTTGATCATCGGCGGAAATGCTCTCTCCGATTTGGCGTGGCTCGGCCAGGGCCCATTTCAAACGGCCAAATCCGTCGTGGAATATGCCCATGTCTTTGCGCACCGCGACGACTTCACCCGCGGCGTCATCGACACGCGGCATCTGCTGTTCTACGTCAGCGGCACGGTGCTCGCGCTGATCTTCAGCATCCTGAGCGTCGAAACGAAACAGCTGCATTCCTAGCTGAGGGCAAAGAGCCCAGAGCCCGAACCATCCACCATGCCACGATCGCCTCTCCCTCTGGCTCTCAGCTCTCAACTCTCAGCTCTCAGCTAAAGAGCCATGGCCCTCATCGAATCTTTTCGCGCCGTCCGCTGGGTCCGCACGCTCAACCTCGTGCTGCAGGCCGTGCTGTTCCTCACGTTTTTCGGCGGACTCAACTACGTCGCCAAAAACCATCCGTCGCGTTTCGATCTCACCGCGCAACGGAAATTCTCCCTCTCGCCCGAATCGCTTTCCTACCTCAAAAATCTCCAGCGCCCCGTCCACATCATCATGACGATGTCGCCCGAGGTGGAGAACGCCGAGGTCAAGGGCCTGATCGACGAATACGTTTACGCCACGGAAGATCGCCTTACCGGTCGCGTCTCAAAGGAGACCCTCGACGTTTACCAGAACCGCAAGCGCGCCGAGGAACTCGGGATCGAGCAAGCGGGCATCATCGTGCTGCGCTCCGGCGATCGCACGCGCGTCGTGACCATCGACGAACTCTACACCCTGAAAAACAAGAAGCGCGACAGCTTCCACGGAGAGCAGACGCTCACCGCGGCCATCCTCGACGTCTCCTCCGCCACGCGCCAGCGGATCTATTTTCTCACGGGTCACTCCGAGCTCAAACCCAGCGATGCCGAAGCCACCCGCGGGCTCTCCGGCCTCCGCGATCAGCTCAAGCTGAGGAATTTTGAGGTCGAGGAGGTTGATCTCGCGATCACGCGCAAGGTTCCGCCGGACGCCGCCCTGCTCGTCGCCGTGGCGCCTCAGAGCGCCTACTCACGCGCTGAGCAGGAGCTGCTCCGCCAATATCTCGGTGCCAACGCCGGCCGGATGATTCTGATGCTCGCCGCCAACAACAACCTAAGCACCACGGCGCTCGGCCTCGACGACCTCCTTCTCGACTGGGGCGTGCTCGTGCACAATGACGTGATTCTGGACACTGGCCCGGAGAATGTGACCGACACGTTCGACCTCCTCATCTCACCCTACACTCTTCATCCCATCACCAAGACACTCTTCGAAACCGGTCTGAAACTAAAGTTCGGCATGGCGCGCACCGTCGTGCCCGATCCCGGCCGGACCCTCGGCAACGGGCTCAAGACAGTGACGCTCGCGGCGACCTCGCCCACGGCCTGGGGCGAGCGCGGTTTTCGCTCCGGCGTCATCCCGCGCTACGATCCGGGCATCGACACGCGCCCGCTTCCCGGCATGGACCCGCCCGATCGCCTTGGCCTTGTCGTCGTCTCCGAACGGCTCGCCGTGCGGGACAACCTCCCGTTCAGCGTGCGCGGCGGTAAACTCGTCGTCGTCGGCAGCGGCGACCTCTTTGCCAACGCTCGGCTCGACACGGCCGGGCTCATGCTCGCGCTCAACAGCGTGAACTGGACGGTCGATCGCGACACCCAACTCAGTATCCCACCCCGACCCGTCGAGCGGTTCGAACTCGCGCTGAGCACCGCCGACTTCTCCCGGCTGCGGCTCGCTCTCCTCCTCGGC
>JANOAF010000448.1:0-7639 GCA_031411015.1 Opitutaceae bacterium
GCATGATCACGATGGACAACAGTCTCATGGCCCGCGTGAAGGACGGAACCATTACCGCGCTGGAAGCCTACATGAAAGCCGCGACCAAGGCGACGTTCGCCCCCCTGCTCCAGCCCGGCGATCTCGACGGCGGGCATTGAGAAAAATATTTCACGGCTCGGTCCCCGTGCGCTCCGTCGTCTTTCCGATCCACATCGCCGCCAGCGTCGCGATCGCGAACAGCGCCGCGACGATCAGGTTGGGATAGACGATGGCGTCGCCCCAGCGCGGTTCCTGACCGCGCGGGCCCGCCCACAGCGATGAGCCCGGCACGAGGGAGTTCACGTAGAAAAGCGGCGTCCAGTAGGCCAACAGCAGCAGGCCCGCGGCACGGAGGCCGAGGAGCGGTTCGAGCGAGCGGCGCCACAACAACCAGAGCGCCGTGGCCGCCACTCCGGCCAGTGTGAACAAGAGCAACCCGCCGTGAAAGCGCGCGTGCGGATGCCACTCGGGGTTCAACAGATGGTTGGGTTTCCAATCGAGGATGAACGAGGCGACCGTGCTCGTCACGAGGAGCGCGGAGAGGACGATGCGGCTGAGCTGCAGACGATTCATAGCCCACGAGTGTAGCAGCACGGCGACCGCTCGACTACTCGCGTTCCAGCGTCAAAGGTGGCGGCAATGGATGTCGCACTCTCCCCGAGGAGAAAACCACGCCAGGAACGCTCCCGCATCACGGTCAACGCGATTGTCGAGGCGGCGGCTCGCGTTTTCACGGCGCGAGGTTTCGCCCGTGCCTCGACCAACATGATCGCGGAGCGGGCCGGCGTGAGTGTCGGGTCACTCTACCAATATTTTCCCGACAAGCTTGCGCTCCTGCGCGCAGTGCATGACCGCCATCTTCAAACGCTCATGACGAAAATGACGGCGGCGTGTCGCGCCCCAGCGCCGACTCTGGCCGCGGCGTTGCGCGCGATCATCACCGTCGCAGTCGAACATCATCGGACGGAAGCACCACTCGTGCGCGTGTTCGCACGCCACCTGTCGCGCGAGACCGGCGCGCCGCCGGTCGATCCGCCGCGCGCGTTTCACCGCGCCCTGCGGGAGCTGCTGGTGACGCACAGGGCCGAACTGCGCATCGCCGATCACGAACTCGCCTTGTTTGTGCTGAAAAATCTCGCGCGCTCCATGCTGCGGGCCGCGGTCGAGCAACGGCCGACCGATCTGGCCAATGGTGCGATTGGGCGCGAACTCCTCGCGACCGCGCTCGGTTTCCTGACCGGCCGATCGGAAAGCAACGCGCTGGTTCGGTCGCAAAAAGCGCGGCGTGTGAAATCTCCCGGGCAATTTGCCAAGAGCCCAACCCGCTCAGCGTAGGTTCACGTTCGCCCAGCGCACATCGGTGAGCGCGTGCAGGAAGGCGACGAGTGCGCGTTGATCGTCGGCCGTGAGGGCGAGGCCCTCGGCCGGGTGTTTCGCGAGATTGGGATCGAGCGCGGCCGCGCGCTGAACGCCGTGGTCGTAATGCGCGACTAGGTCCTCCAGCGTGGCGAAGCGGCCGTCGTGCATGTAGGGGGCGGTGAGCGCGACGTTGCGGAGGGAGGGCGTCTTGAACTTGCCGCGGTCCGTCGCGCGACCGGTGACGAGGGCGCGGCCGGCGTCGGCGACCTCAAGATCGAGGCCGTTGTTTTTCATGGCGTAGTCCGTGAAGAGCGCGCCGCCGTGGCAGTGGAAACAATCGGCCCCGCGTTTGCCGCGCACGGGATCGAACTCCATCGCGAAGAGTTCGAAGCCCCGCTTTTCATCTGCGCTCAGCTCGACCTCGCCGCGCAGCGCGCGATCGAAGCGCGAGTCGGCGGAGACCTGCACGAGGAGAAATTGCTCGAGCGCGAGCGTGACGCGCTCCGGGGTGATTTCGGCGGTGCCGAACGCCGCGCGGAATTTTTCCGCGAGCGCGGCGTCGCTGGCGAGCGCCGCGACGATGCGCGCAGGGTCGGCGTGCATCTCGATCGGATTCGTCCACGCCGCGTAGGCTTGATCGCGGATGCGCGGCTGGCTGCCGTCCCACGCGTAGCTCGCGCTCCACGCGAGGTTGAAGAGCGGCATGGCGTTGCGCTTCCCCCTCGCACCCTCGGCACCGCGGCTCAGCGCGACCGTGTCGCTAAACGCCTGCGCCGACGCGTGACAACTCGCGCACGACTGCTTCCCGTTTACCGAGAGGCGCACGTCGGAAAAAAGTTTCTCACCGAGCGCAACGCCCGCGGCGGTCGGAAGGTTGTCCGCCGGCAGCGCTGGCTGCGGGAAACCCGGTGGCACGGTGAACGCGAGCGGTGTCGCGCCCTCGTAGCTGCGAGCGTGAGCGAGTAGATTTTTTGATGCCTCCACTTCCCCTCGCTCACGCTCGCGGCTACGGGGAGTCGGTTTCGCTTCGAGCCAGAACCACGCGCGCTCCAGCGCAGTTGCGAGGCGCGGTGCGAGCGTGTCGCCCTCCCCCGAGTGCGTGCTCTCGCTCCCATCATCCGGCGCGAGCCGGTGCATCGCGAGCACCTGCGCGAGATCGAGGGCGAGGTCGATGGTGGTGTCGCCGGCGATTTTCCAATCGGCGCGAAAGCCCACGGCCATCAGCCGCTCGGCCGTCGCGAGATGAAATGAAAAGCCGTGCTCGGAACTATCCGGCGCACCGGCCGCGGGTCGATAGTGACCCTCGATCGCGGCGAAGACGTAGCCGCCCTGCCAGCTCCAGTGCAGGCCGTTGACAACCGAGTTGAGCGCGTGGCCCGCGGGCCAGCGGCCGGGATCGCCGAGATTCGCGGCGGCGGGAACGCCCACGCGAAACTCCAGTCCCACGAAATCGCCCGCCGGCACTCCGCGCACGGTGAAACTCCGTCGCCCGTTTTCAAAATCTACGAAACCATACTGGCCCTCAAGCCGCGTCGTGCCCCCATCGGCGCGCAGCAGCGCGATTTCCGAGACGAGCGCCGCGAAGCGGGTGATGCGCAACGGCTGGCCGGAGTCGTTCGCGAGCGCCGCCGATGGCACCGCCAGCGCCGCACCGCGCCAACGCGGCTCGATCGCGAGCGTGAGATCGGCAGCGGCGAGGGGCGCGGCGCAGCCGAGCGCCAGCAGCGCGAGTGGTAGGCGGGGTGCCCTCACCCGGCGGCTTTGCGGAATCGCACGCTCCCATCCGCGGGGTGAGGGCACCCCGACTACAGCCAAGTCCGTGGCGCGCGCATAAGCGTGTTCGCCGCGGCAGTTGCGCCAGGCGGAAAATCTTCCCACAACCTTCCCATGTCCGACCGCTCCGAAGGCCGCACGCGCCTCCTGATGATCGACGACGACCGCAAACTCTGCCGGCTCGTCGCGACCTATTTGCAGCCGCTCGGCTTCGATGTCACCGCCGCGCACACCGGCCCCGACGGCGTCGAACGCGCGACGACTGCCGAGGAGCCGTGGCACGCCATCATCCTCGATGTGATGTTGCCGGGCATCGACGGCTTCGAGGTGTTGAAAAAAATCCGCGCCAAGTCCGCCGTGCCCGTGCTCATGCTCACCGCGCGCGGCGACGAAACCGATCGCATCGTGGGCCTGGAAGTCGGCGCCGATGACTACTTGCCGAAAACTTTTTCCACGCGCGAGCTCCTCGCGCGGCTCCGCGCCGTGCTCCGTCGCAGTGCGGCGACCGCCGCCGCGGAAAAATCTGCCGGTGCGCCGCCCACGGAACTCGTGGTCGGCACCCTGCGGGTGAACCTCGACGCCCGCTCGGCCTGGATGAACGACGCGCCGCTCGTGCTCACACCCGTCGAGTTCGATCTGCTCGCGAGTCTGGCGAAGGCCAAGGGCCGCGTGAAGTCGCGCGAGGCCCTCCTCGACGAGTGCCGCGACCGTAACTACGACGTGTTTTATCGATCGATTGACGTGCATATTTCCACGCTGCGGAAAAAATTGAGCGACGATGCGAAGGAGCCAAGATACATCCGCACCGTGCGCTCGGCGGGCTACATGATGGTGGGGCCGGAATGAATTTGTAGGGGTTTAGGGTCTGGGAGATGGGGTCTGGGGTTCCAATCCCGAGACCCAAAAATCCAGCCCCTAGCTTCTGCTAGGGCACGACGTAGATTTCGACGAGCGCGGTGCCGGTCGTGGCGCCGACGCCGCTGATGCTCGCGGTATAGCTGCCGGCGGGGAGCGTGGCGACGAGGGCGGCGTCCTTGCTACCGTTCGCAAAGGCAAACGCGCCGGCGGCGGCGGCCGAGGCGGCGATGTCGGTGGCGTTGGCGGCGCTCGACCAGTTGTCGTTGGTGGCCACGGCGGTCGTGCCGGAGAAAAGCGTGATTTGTGGATCGGCGAGCGCGCCCGACACGCCGAGGGGCGTGAGCGCGGGGCCGGCGGCACGGACCAAGAGCTTCACCGCGCCAGTGCCGCTGACGACGAAGCCCGGGATGAGCACGCTCTCGCCGGTGCCGACGAAGGCGCGGGTCGAGGCGTTGATGAGTTTGACGGGGGAGGTGGCGGCAGTGTCGGCGTCGTAAACTTCGAGCAGCGTCACACCGCTGCCACCACCCGCACCGACGGGCGTGGTGTAGGCACCGGGCGCGAGGGTGGAAACGACCGCGGCATCGCGTGAATTGGCGGTGAAGGCGAAGGCTCCCGTGGCGGTGAACGTCGCGCCGTCCGTGCCGAGCCAGTTGTCGTTCGTCGCGACGGTTGCGTTCGTTGCACCCGAGACGAGCGTGAGACTCGGGTCGGCGAGCGCGCCCGTGACCCCAAAGCCCGTGAGCGCAGGGCCGACGGCGCGGATGAGCATGCGCTTCGTGCCACCAGCGCCGGAGAGGACGAAGCCCGCGATCGGCGTGCCCGCGGTGCCGCCGATTTGCGCGCGCGTCGCGATGTTGATCAGGCGGGCCGTGCCCGATGAGCCGACCGCAGGCGATGCCGTGGCGGAGTTGCCGACGCCACTGAGGCCGCCGGCACCGCGGGTGTCGTAGGTCGCGAGGGCGGTGAGCGTGACGCGGTAATTCGTGGCCACCGTCGGGGTGGAAAAACTCGTGATGTTGCCGCCACTGCTCGTTATCGCACTCGCATTGGCGAGCGCAGACCACGTCGCCGCATCGGGCGAAGTCTCGACCTTGTAGGTCGCGCCCTCGACGGACGTCCACGTGACCGCGACGGTGCCGCCGGCATTGGTGGCACTCACACTGATGGGTGAGGCTTGGCTGGCGCGAATATACTCGGTGACGGTTTCATTGATCGCGTTGACGTTGCCTCCCGTGGGGCTGCCGAAGAAATGGCGGCCGATCATATTCGGAAATTTCGGCGTGCCGTCGGCCTCGATGGTGATGAAGTAGGCCCACGTGCCGCTGGGAAATTCGGGCGTCACGCAGAAGCGCACGTTTTGCTCATTGAGATCGAAGTCGGTGCCCTGCGTTTTGCCGAGGTCGCCAAGGTAGTCGTAATCCTCAAGATAGTTGCCGAGCGGGTAGGCGGTGCCGACGGCCGGGCCGGTGACATTGGCCGCGAGCGCGGCCGCGCGATTTTGGGCGCGGGCGGCCCACGCGGGCAGCGTCGTGCGGCCGGTGGCGGCGAGCGCGGTCGTGCCGTTGGTGCCGTCGCGTTTCACGTAGCCGGGAATTATGCGACGCAGCGCGCTCTTGGCATCCAGCGGCGACGAGTAGCCGTAAGGACCGTAAACCGGCAGACCGTCGGCGAGCCACGCGACGATGGGCGAGTGCGCGGTGACCGGCGTGGTGCTCTCGGTGTAAATCTTCGTGGTGGTGTTGAAATCCACGTGGTCCCCGAGCTGGAAGCGAACGGCCGGGGCGTTCGCATGGTAGTGGTGGCTCGTCATCGCTTGGTGCGCGAATGCCGGATCGAACGTCACACCCTCGTTGGCATAGGCCTCACGGTTCCACACGCCGTCGCCCCGCAGGCCGTTGACGGGCGAGGCGTCGGTGGCGGAGGCCGTGTTGTAGGAAAACGTGTCGCGGTTGTCGTAGGCCGCGACGCCGTCCACGAAGTAACCGATCGGGCCGCCGCCCGTAATCGTTTTGGTCGTCGGGATCGTGGGCGTGCGCGGGAAGCGGTAGAGCGTGCCCGTGTTCGCCGGGTAGCTGGGGAAATTCTGCGTGTGGGCGGCGTTCAGATACCACGGGCCCATCACATGCGTGCCGAGTCCGGACGTGCGCAGGTAAACCCAGCTCGCCGAGGACGAAACTTGGATCACGCCCGCATAGCTGGGGGTGGTCTGAGCGGTCGTGCCGCGCGTCCACGTGGTGACGGAGGCGCCGGCGAGGCGGGTGGCGTCGCTCTCGTAGATGCGCGCGTAGCGGCGGGTGTTGGCAGTCTGCCAGGATTCGAGCTGGGGCTCGGCGGCGAGGGCGGAGCTGGCGAGCAGCGCGGCAAGCGCGGCGGCGGAAAAAAACGGGGCGAGGGTTTTCATATTGGGTAGCCGATGGCTGGGACGGATGAAACCACACCGGAGTTAAGCGCGTGTTGGCAAACCACGGAAAATTGTTAAGCCCGCGTAAGCGAGTTGGGTTTCCCGCTAACTCGCACCAGAATCCTGCGTCTCGCCCTCTGCCTCGATGAAAGTCTCCTACCCGCTCTCCCTGAAAGTCTCGCTGTGGCTGATGCTGAATCTGCTGCTGCTCGCGACGCTGGGCATCGGGTTTGTCGTCGTGCAGGGCGGGCTGGGCTGGGGCGCGCTGGTGGCCGGTCCGACCGGCGACCGCGCGCAGGCGCTCTTCAACCACATCGCGGGTGAAGTGTCCCTGGTTACTGGCGACGCCCGCGAGGCGGTGCTGACGCGCTTCGGCGCCGCCTACGATGCGGAATTTTCGATCTACACCGCGGACGAGACACGGCTCGTCGGCAGCTCCGAGTCACTCCCCTCCGCAGTGCACGAGCGCATGGATTTTCGCGGGCCGGGCTGGGGCTTTTTCGGCGGGCCGCCGTCTGGCCGCGGGTTCGGCGGCAAACGTGGACCCGACGGCGAATTTGATCCCGCGCGCAAACGCGAGCCCCGGGAAAAAGCCCCGCGGGAAGGAGGCGAACCTTCCGTCCGTGATGACCGCGAGCGGGACGCGTCGGAGAAGGGCCGCTTCGGTCCCGACGGCGGGCGGCGCGCCGGCCCCGAGGGCGGATTTCCGGCGGGAAATTTTACGCCCCTCTCCCCGGAGCGGCTCGCCGGCCGGTTTGTCGTGCGCACCGGATCGCCGGCGGCGTATTGGGTCGGCCTGCGGGTGCCGTTCACGCAGGTGGATCGCGGCGCCCGCGCTCAGCCGGCTAAGATGGTCGCACGCGTCGGGTCCTTCTGGGGCTTGCTGAACGTGCTCGGATTGCAGTCCGGGCTGCTCGGCGTCGGCGGCGTGCTCGTGCTGTCGGTGCTATTTTGGCTGCCGCTCGTGCGCAGCATCACACGCTCGGTCGGCGAACTCACCGCCGCCACCGAACAAATCGCCGAAGGGCGCTTCGACACCCGGGTGCGCACCGATCGCCGGGACGAACTCGGCAAGCTCGGCGAATCGGTGAATCGCATGGCCGGACGCCTCGATGCGCACATGAACGGCCAGAAGCGCTTTCTCGGCGATGTCGCGCACGAGCTGTGCTCGCCGCTCGCGCGGCTGCAAATGGCGACCGGCATCCTGGCCGACCAGGCACCGAA
>JANOAF010000449.1:0-2348 GCA_031411015.1 Opitutaceae bacterium
ATGACCGCCGCGCGCACCGGTGTCGTGGTATCCTTCTGCGCGTAGAACGCGCGCAGCACGAGATTCACGAAGGCGAGAAACGGCAGCCCGAGCGCCGAGACGATCAACACGGGTTGCATCGCGACGGTGGCCGCGGGTTCAAAGGCACCGCGTTGAAACAATACGCGAATGATCGGAGTCGCGAGCACCGCGAGCCCGACTGCGGCGGGGATGTTAATCACAAGGATGAGCCGCATGCCCTTGCGATAGGCGGTCGCCAGACCAACCCAATCGCCCGCCGCCGCGTGCCGCGAGATGAGCGGAAAAATCACCGTCGATACCGCCACGGCAAACACTCCGATCGGCAGCTCCATCAGGCGGGTCGCGAGGTTGAGCAGCGCCACGGCCGACTCGTTCAGCGAGAGTCCGACGAAGCGGGACACCGCCATGTTAATCAGGTAAATCGCGGAGCCAAAAACCGTCGGTCCCATCAGCCGCACAATCTGCCGCAGCGGATCACTCACCGTCAGGTCGAAGTGCGGCCGCCACCCTTCCCGCACGAGTGCGAGCGCCGGCACCGTCATTTGCAGGAAGCCACCGAGCAGCACGCCGCCGCAGAGCCAGTGCATCCGGCCTGTCGCCGTCGCGGACCAGCCACCGTAAGCCGCACCACCGAGCAACGTGAGCATCGCGACGTTCAGCCAGATGGGTGACAGCGCCGGCTCCAGAAAACGCTGCAAGGTCTGGAGCGCCGAGCCAAACGCCGCCGCGAGACAGACGAAGACAAGATAGGGAAACAAGATCACCGCGAGATCGGCCGCCTCGATCCAGCGTTGGAGCGTCGCCGCGGAGAGTCCCCAAGCTTCACCCTGAACGGAATACTTTCGCACGAGCAGGAGCGCTGCGATCGCGAGGACCACCACCGATCCGCTCACGACGGCGAGCCAGCTCGCCACCTTGTTAAGCAGCGCAAACGCCTGCTTCCGCTGTCCCGCTCGCAGCTCCTCGTTCAGCGTCGGCACAAACGCCGCCGTGAGCGCACCCTCCGCCAGTAACCGGCGAAAGAGATTGGGCAGCGTGAACGCCGTCACAAAGGCCGAGGCCAGCGCCTCCACGCCAAACACCGCCGCGATCATCATGTCGCGCGCGAGGCCCAAAAATCGCGAGGCCATCGTCGCCGATGCGACCACGCTGATGTTTTTGAGATGGGCAGACACGTGCCGAAGTTTCGCGAGGCGACGCCGCGCAAAGCAAGCCCGCTCACGGGAGCCCGTTTCGACTCGATCGATGGAAAAACTCAGCGACGCAGGACATCGGCCTCGATGGCATCCAACGCGGCGGTCGTGGCCGCATCGAGTTCGATGGCGTCCTGCCAGTCGCGCTCAAATATCGAGCATGCGGCAGCACGGGCCCCAGGTTTCGCAGAACGAGCAGCGAACACCTCGGCGAGCGACAAACCGGCGTTGCGATAAAACGGATGCAGGAGCGTCACCAGTCGGCTGAGCTCGTTCGCCCGCCGCGCCAGATCGGAAGCAACGATGGGTTCGCCAGCGCGCCCGAGCACACTGCCCAGTGGCAGCACCACGTCGGTTTCGCTGTTCGCGCCGGCGAAGACAAACCGCGCCAGCGCGCCCAGCTGCGCGCGCGAATCATCGGCATCCAGCGCAGGCAGCGTCCGACCGCGCACTGCGTGGTGCCAGCCTGTCTGCCACCAGAGCTCGCGCTCGGCTGCACTCGCAAACCGGCCGGCATAACTACGCCCGAGGGCTGCCGCCGGTTCATCGCCCGCGAGCAGGGCGTGCAACAGCGCGGGCCACTCCCGGCCGCGCCCCGCCTCCATCTGCAGAAACGCCAGCAGCCAAACCGACGCGGCGGAAAATTCCGCCTCCACCACCGGCCCACGCTCGCGTTGCAAAACATCACTCAAAGCCAACGGCCCGCGGCGCGCGGACACATACTTCAACGCGTCAAGTTGCGCCGCCTCGCTCCGCGTCGTCCACCAGCCCACGCACGCCTCTTCCAACCACAGTGGAGCGCGGAGCCTTTCGGTGACGCCGTGCTGCGCCACCGCCAGCCGCAACAGCAACCCCTGCACGAGCGCGCGGCGGATATTGAGCGGCGTCGCCGCATCGGCCCGGAGCCGCACGGAGACCACGCCCCCTGTTTCCACGACAACGCCAAACGGTGCGGCAACTTCGCCCGCGCCCGTCACGATCCTAAAATAAACCGGAGTCGCAAAACCCGCCGTCAGGCCCAGCGGCCCGGCCAAAATTCGCCATGCTTCATCCGCGTGTCCCGCAATTGCGTGCGCGAGGAGCGAGTCGGCCGCGGCAATCTCGAAGCGTCCCGCCCCACTTTGCACCATTACG
>JANOAF010000450.1:0-10518 GCA_031411015.1 Opitutaceae bacterium
AATCGCTAGACCCCAGATCACGACGGCGATGATAATGGCCCGGCCGTGGTATTTAACCCGCGCGGTCCACCGTGAGGTGAGTGACACCAGCAAAGGTCCGAGCGCGAGAGTCGCGTAGAAGAGACCGACCGACGATCCGCCGAAACTTTCCGCAAGGGCGGGAAACAGTGCGATGGGCATCGCGAAGAACATCGCGTTGATGTCGATCAGGTAGGTGCCGAGCAGTTCCGGTCTGCGCCAGGCGTAGCGCAGACCTTCCGCGATGGTGCCGAAGCCCGGGCGCCTGGCCGCGGTCGGCACCGGGATGGAGCGAATCATCAGGAGCGTGACGATGGCGACGAGGTAGGTCGCCAGATCGAGCGCGAAGCCCAGCGCGGCACCGAACGTCGCGGCAATCAAACCGGCGATCGCGGGGCCGACGACGAACATCAGGCTGCGCAAACTCGAAAGGGCGGCGACAGCGGGCAGATGTTCCGGTGCGACGAGCCGCGGCGTGAGCGATTCCAGCGCGGGGCGGTGAAGAGCGTTGCAGCCGGCGAAGCAGGACGCGCCGACATAGAGTAGCCACACTCGCGGCTCCGGCAGCAGCGAGTTGACCGTGAGCATCGCGCAGCACGCCGCGAGGCCGCATTCGGCGACGAGGATCAGTCCCCGGCGATCCACGGCATCGGCCAGCGCACCGCCGGCGAGCGAGAGCACCAGCATCGGAAAAAATTCCGCGAGCCCCAACAGTCCGACCTGCAACGTCGAGTGCGTGAGCCGATACATCTCCCATGGGAGGACGACGTAGCTGAGCGCGGAGCCGAAGGCCGAGACGAACTGCCCGATGAATAGCAGCCGGTAATCGCGCGACGCGCGCAGCGGCGAGAGATCGATCGTGAGCGCGCCGAAGAGGCGGCGCAGCCGCGCGCTCAGAGGGCGTCTAAAAGGGTCTGTCATTCTGAGCCCAGCGAAGAATCCACTAGGAACTATGCGACGCTTTTCGAGGTGCGTGTGTCCTGCTGGATTCTTCGCTCCGCTCAAAATGACAACTCGGTGACAACTCGGAACGCTCTTTCGACACCGGCTCAGACCGCGCACAACGTCACCGCAGCGCGAAGCGATGTGAGCGCGTCGCGCTTCGGGAGAAATTCCTGGCCGACGAAGCCCTTGAAGCCCGTCGCCTTGATCGCGCGCATGATCGGCGGGTAGTTGAGCTCCTGTTGATCCTGCGGCTCGAACTCGTTGCGGCCCGGATTGCCCGCGGTGTGATAGTGGGCGATGGAGGCGTGGTGGGCCTTGATGGTGGCGATCACGTCGCCCTCCATGATCTGCATGTGGTAGATGTCGTAGAGGAGCTTGAAGCGCTCGGAGCCGACGCGCTTCACGAGCTCAACACCCCACGGCGTGCGGTCGCACATGTAGTCCTTGTGATTCACTTTGGAGTTGAGCAGCTCCATGACGACGGTGATGCCGCGTTTCTCCGCGACAGCCATGAGGCGCTTGAGGCCGAGGGCGCAATTTTCCAAGCCCTGCTGGTCGTCCATTTTCTCCCGGTTTCCGGAAAAACAGATCACATTTTCGAAGCCGGCATCGGCGACCTCGGCGATGCGCTTGGTGTAAATCTCGACGAGCGTGTCGTGATACTCAACCCGGTTGAACGCCTTCGGGATGCCACCGACGGTGACGCCCGCGGCAGTCTTCCCGGTGGGATTGCTCACCATCGCGCAATGAAGTCCGAATTTTTTGAGGGTGGGAAAATCCTCGGGATTGAGCAGCTCGACCGATTCGAGGCCCATTTCCTTGGCCGCGGGCACAAAGGTTTCCAGCGGGATATCCTTGAAGCACCACTTGCAGACGGATTGGCGGATGGCAGCGGCGGGCATGGGAGTGGGGGCAGCGGCGGCTTTCGCCGCGGGTTCGGCGGCACGAGTGCGCGACACGGTGGCGAGAGTGGCGGCGCCGGCAAGGTTGCGGAGCGCGGTGCGGCGAGAAATCAGAGCGGGCATGGGGAATGGAGGGATGGCAAACGGGGACTAGCGGAAAATTTCAGGCGGAATCCCGGGAGCGCACAGTGGCAGCTGGTGCGACGGATAAACGGTCGGTAACGCTCAACGCTCAGAGCGTTTTCACCGCGTGCGCCGCAGGCTTCTTTTCCAGCGCCGCCGGTGCTACGGCAAAAAACTCCACAATGTGGCCGACCTCGCCGTAGCCCTTGGCGCGAAGTTTGTCCTGCACTTCTTGAATGGTGCGGCGGAGATCCTCGGCGGTCTCGGCGTCGAGTTCATCGACCCGATTCGTGCTCTTGCAGACGACGTGGTAGCGCGTGGGCTGGCCGATATTGATCTCGTAGAGGGAAGTGCCGTTGTGGAAAAACGCGCGGCGCACCAGGCCGATTTCCTCAAAGGCTGCGACGCACCGGTAAACGGTGACGAGGTCGCATTTGGCGGCGCCCACATCTTGGTGAAGTTGTTCGATGCTCGTCGGCTGCGCGCGCTGGGCGAGGGCGGCGAGGATCGCAAGGCGGGGCTGCGTGACGCGCAAGCCCGCCGCACGCAGGCGGTCGGTGGCCAGTTCGACCGGATTCGTGGGGGCGGCACTGGCGTTTCCTTCGCCGGTGAGGGGAGCGTTATTCTGGTTGGACGCGATCATTGAAAGGGGGATGGCGCACTGTGGTGGCGGGATGGGAAACGGCGAGCGAATAGTCGCTTGCGTGACAGACACACGGTTGAGGAGCGGGATTGCACGATGCGTTCGCGTGTGCCAACCTCCATCCCCGCTCTCATGCAAAATCCGGATTTCAGCGAGATCGTCGCCCTCATCAGCAAGGAAGACCCCCGTTTCGATCGGCGGGCCTACGACTTTGTGCGGCTCGGGCTCGATCACACGGTGAAGGAACTGCGCCGGAAGGAAGGCGCGAAAGCCGAGCGCTCGCGCCACGTCTCCGGACCGGAATTATTGGAAGGTTTGCGCGTCTACGCGCTCGATCAATATGGACCGCTCACGAAGACGGTGCTCAACGCGTGGGGGATCAAACGCTGCCAGGATTTTGGCGATATCGTTTTCAACCTGATCGAATACAACGTGTTTTCCAAAACCGAGAATGACCGCCGCGAGGACTTCGCGGACATCTTCGAGTTTGAGGAGGCGTTCGTGAAACCGTTTCAGCCCGCGAAGCGCCCGCGCGGCACCTCCGCGGCGGAGGCGTTCGGCACCGCTTGAGTTCGCTCCGTCTGCCCGTGAGCGACTGTCCTCACACTCGGCCCTGCCCGGCCGCCCTGTCTTTTCATGCCCAAATCCTCTTCTGCCCACGCCGACCTGCGGCTACTTGAAACATTCTGGCGCGAGCCGGTCGAGCGCACGGTGCTCCCCAACGGCCTCACGCTGGTGGTGAAGCGCGACACCTCGGCCGCGCTCGCCTCCGTGCAAGTGTGGGTGAAAACCGGCAGCATGCACGAAGGCGCGAATCTCGGCGCGGGGCTTTCGCACTACCTCGAGCACATGCTCTTTAAAGGCACAGACCGCCGCGCGGGCCGCGAGATTAGCGCGACGGTGCAGGCGCACGGCGGCTACATCAATGCCTACACGACCTTCGATCGCACCGTCTACTACATCGACCTGCCGAGCGAGCACACGGAGGTCGCCATCGACCTGCTCGCGGACGCGGTGTTGCACTCCACGCTCCCCGCGGAGGAAGTGACGAAGGAAAAAGATGTCATCCTCCGCGAGATCGCGATGACCAAGGACGATCCGGACAACCGGCTGTGGGACGCGCTCTTCTCGTCCGCGTTTCGCGAGCACCCGTATCGCCAGCCGATCATCGGGCATCTTGATGTGTTCTCCGCGGTGACCCGCGAGGATCTGCACGGCTACTACCGCGCGCGCTACGTGCCGAACAACCTTGTCGTGGTGGTCGTGGGCGACGTCGATGTCGCCGCGATTCGCGCGGCTGTGGAAAAGCATTTCGGAACGACGCCCCGGGCGCGGCTCGCTCCGGTGCTGGTGCCGGAAGAGCCGGTGCAGCTGGCGGCCCGCCACGAACACCGCCACGAGGATGTCGAGACCACGCGCGCGGTGCTGGCGTGGCCGATCCCGGGGTTGGCGCATGAGGACGCCGCCGTGCTTGATTTGCTCGCGATGGTGCTGGGCAATGGCGACAGCTCGGTGCTCTGGCAGGAAGTCCGGGAGAAAACGGGGCTGGTGCACAGCATCGATGCCTCGGCGTGGAATCCCGGCACGAGCGGGCTCTTCTGCATTTCCTTCACGTGTGATGCCGGCAAACGCACTGCGGCCGAGCGCGCGATTTTCGCCGCGCTCACGCGCTGCGCCGCCAAGGGTTTCTCCGCTGGTCAGCTCAAGAAGGCGATTCGCCAACTCGTCGTCGGCGAAATCAATTCGCGCAAAACCATGAGCGGGCAGGCGTCACGCCTCGGCGTCGCCGAAGTCGTGGTGGGCGATTTGGATCACGGACGGACTTTCTTTGCGAACTTGGCCGCGGTGAATCCCGCCGGCGTGAAGCGAGCGTTGAAAAAATATCTCGAAGTGTCCCGGCTGACCTCGGTCTCCCTGAATCCGAAATCGGATGCCACGCCGGTCACGGCGACCGCCACGCGAGTGGGCGGTCAAACGGATTTCACCGAGGTAAAACTACCCAACGGCGCCCGCCTCCTGCTTCAACCCGATCGGCGTTTGCCCAATTTGCATGTGCGCTTGCTCATGCAGGGCGGGGTGATGGTCGAACAGGCGGCAAAACGCGGCGCGACCGCACTGCTCGCGACGATGCTCACCAAGGATACGCGCAAGCGCAGCGCGGCCGCCGTGGCGCAATTCATCGAAGCGGTGGGCGGATCGTTTTATCCGTTCTCGGGCAACAACAGTCTCGGCCTGGCCGTCGAGGTTTTGCCGCCCGATATCGACCGCGCGCTCGCGGTGCTAAGTGAGGCCATCCTCACCCCGGCGTTCAAAGCCGCGACTTTTGCGCTCGAGCGCGACGCCCAGGTCGCCGCGCTCCAGCAGGACGACGATGATGTGGTGACGCTCGCGCGAAAGCGGCTGCGCGAAAAATTCTTTGGCACCCATGCGCTGGCCGTCGATGCCCAAGGCACGCAAGCCGGCGTAAAGGCGCTCGCGCCCTCCGACCTCGTGGCCATGCACCGCCGGCTGTGTGTGGGAAACAACGTTGTGCTGGCGGTCGCGGGCGATTTCGAGGCGCGGACGCTCGTGCCGAAACTGAAGGCATTTCTCGCGAAGGTCCCGCGGGCCGTCGCCGCGGCGCGAGTCTGGCAGGCAGACTCTGCGTTGGTGCTGCCCGCGACGATCGGCGATTTTGTCGAGAAAGAGCCGCGCGAACAGGCCGTCGTGTTGCAAGCCTACCCGGGTTCTCGCGTTAACGGCGATGATTTCTACGTGAGCGAGGTCGCCGATGAACTGTTCAGTGGCATGGCCTCACGACTCTTCGAGCGCGTGCGGGAGGAAAAGGGCCTCGCTTATTTCGTGCGCTCGGGCCGCGTGGTCGGCCTCGACGCCGGTATGTTTTACTTCATGGCCGGCACGCAGCCCGGCAAGGAGGATGAAGTGCTCGCCGAAATCGATGCCGAGATTGCTCGCGTGCAGGCTGGCGCGGTCGAGCCCGCCGAGCTGGCGCGCTGTCTCGCCCGCTTGAAAGCGGCCCGGCGGCAGAGTCTGCAAACCAACTCGGCGCGTGCGATGCAGGCCGGCCTCAACGCGCTCCAAGGCCAGCCGATCAACGACTGGAAAAACTACGACGGGCAGGTGGACGCAGTCACGATTGCGGACCTGGCAGCGTTCGCTTCGCGGCGCCTCACGCGCGCCCAGCGCACGCAACTCGTGGTGCGGCCGTAGGCATTCGCATGACGGATCTGGCGGAGTTGTTTCCCGAGGGTGACTACCGCTTTCATTTAACGCTGCGGCGGGCGGAGCCGCGCGATTTTTTCGCAGCGCGTGATGCGTCGGGTCGCGTGCTCGCTGAGCGCCAGCGATGGCTGGCGGCGGCGCCCGAGCGCTACGCCGGTTGCCGTCCCGAGGGTGAAGCGCCGTGGCGTGAGTTTCGCGCGATGCTGCAGCGCGAAGGGGCGGAGTTGATGGGGGGCGAGGGCGGTGAGTCGGCGTTGCAGGGTATGTGTCGGCTCGCCGGAACCATCGAACCTGATTTCCTTTTCCTCAGCGCGGACGTGGAAGGAAATTTTCGACTTCGCGGCGGCGTGCTGTGTTTCCCGACGGGCTGGGCCTTGGACGAGAAAATCGGGCAGACCCTCGACTCGATCCATGGCGTCGTGCCCGGTCTCAATCCGGCACTCGGGCTCATGATCCAGCAATTTCTCTCAAAACTGAAACCAGGCGTCGCGTTCTTGCGCGACAATTGGGGGTTGGCGGGGACCGACGAACTCAACCTGCATCCCGTGCGAGGAATTCCGCCTCCGGCGTTGCCCGTCGCGCTCGATCGACTCTGGCTGCGCGTCGAACATCAGGCCCTTGTCGCGTTGCCGGAGTCGAGGGGTATCGCGTTTGGCATCCGCATCGCGCTGCATCGGCTAGATGTCGTGGCGGCGACGCCGGCGGGCCGGGGTTTGCAGCGCGCCCTGGCGACGATGCCGGCGGAACTGGCCGACTATAAACGCCTCGCCGGGGTGCGCGCGCAGGTGATTTCATTGTTATGATCCGGCTGGCATTTTTTCCGCCGATCCGCACTCTCGCCGCCGATATGAAATCATCTACCTCCAAACTTACCCTAATTCTGAGCGTGTTCGCTGTGGCGTGCGCGTTCACCGTTCCCGCCGTGCGTGCGGCTGACGACGCCGAAAAGGCCGCCAAGAAGGCCAAGAAGACCGCGGCCGACCTCAAGAAGTATGACAAGAACGGCAACGGCAAACTCGATCCGGATGAGCAGGCGGCCTTGGATGCCGACGTTGCGAAGGCCAAGGCTGAGAAAAAAAAGAAGACCTAAATCTTCGTCTGTTTTCCGACTGCAATTTCAAACCCCGGCCTACGCGCCGGGGCTTTTTATGCACGGCGCGGCAACTTCCCAAGTTTTTTGCCCAGCAGTCGGTTCGCCGCGAGCGCCCGCGAGGGTTCGGAAATCCGTTTGTCGGGGCTCGGGGTTAAGGAACCCCGGCCGAATTGCCTGACTCAGCCTTTCTCGACCAGTCCGCCACTCCACTTCAACTTCGTGCGCACGACGGAAAAATGCGAATAGTCGGCGCGCTGGGCAAGCGGCAGCCGGGCCTTCGCGATGGTGATCACCACAGGCGAACGCGTGCTGACCTTCAGATTACGTTGACCGTCCATCGCGACGAGCAAACGTGAGTCGGCGGAGCGGCTAAAGACTCGCAGGGTCACATTTTCCCGGAAAATAATCGAGCGATTGCTCAGCGTGTGCGGACAGATCGGGGTCATCGCGATCACGCCCGCTGAGGGGTGGATGATAGGACCGCCGGCGGAGAGGTTGTAAGCGGTTGAGCCAGTGGGAGTGGAAAAAATCAGACCGTCACACGTGTATTCGGTTACGAACTCCTCGTCGGCAAACACCTCCAGCCGGACGATGCGGGAATTCATTTCGTCCTTAATTAGGATGTCATTGAGGGCGAGGCCGTGGACGCCCGGGCGAGTTGAGCAGTCCAGCATGGCGCGGCGATCGATGCGGAACGCGCCGCCGACCAACGCGCCAAATTGCTCGAGCGCTTCATCCGAGGAAAACGTGGTGAGAAAACCAAGGCTGCCGCGATTGACCCCGATAATTGGAACCTGCTCGCGCGCGGACTCGCGCGCCGCGCCCAGCAGTGTGCCGTCGCCACCAATGACGCAGCACGCGTCGTAGCCGTGCAGGAAACCCGGTGAGATGGGGAGCCGCGTGGTCTGCTTGGTTTTCACGCCGGCATTTTCAGCGATGGCCGTGAGTTGGTCCGCGAGGGCGGTGGCTCCGTCCTTGTGGCCATTGACGACGAACGCGAGCGAGCGAATCGGTTTCATGCGGTGATGAGTCGGTATCAAGGCTCCTTGCGCAGGCCGAGCAAGAATTCCCGGTTGCCGTCCGCTCCGGTGATCGGGGAATCCATCGTGCCGACGAGCTTGGCAAGCGGGAGTTGGCTAAGGGCGAAGTCGCGCACGCCGACGAGGGTCGCCTCTTGCACGGCCGGATCGCGGATGACGCCGCGGCCTTTGTCGACCTCGGCCTTGCCCGCCTCGAACTGCGGTTTTACGAGCGCGATGAGCGTGCCGCCGGCGCGCAGCAGCGGCCACACCGCAGGGAGCACGGCCTTGAGGGAAATGAACGCGAGGTCCATCACGATGGCGTCGTATTCCGCGCGCGGCAGCGCGGCCGCCGTGAGATGGCGGGCGTTAATCTGTTCAAGATTGGTCACCCGCGGATCGGCGCGGAGGCGCGCGTGGAGTTGAGCGCGGCCGACATCCACGCAGACGACATCCGCGGCGCCCGCTTGCAACGCGCAGTCGGTGAAGCCGCCCGTCGAGGCGCCGACGTCGAGCACGTGGGCTCCGCGGAGATCGAGGGCGAAGCGCTCCAGCGCGCCCGCGAGTTTCTCGCCGCCGCGGCTGACAAAACGCGGCGGTTGTTCGACCGTCAGCTCCACGTCCTCGGCGAAATCCTTCCCGGGTTTATCGAGTCGCTCGGTGCCGCGGAGGACACGTCCGCTCATGATCAACGCCTTGGCCTGAGCGCGCGACGCCGCGAGACCACGGGCGACGAGCAGTTCGTCGAGGCGCATTTTTTTTGGCGCGGTCATTTTGAGGCAGAGCGGGCTTGAGCCCGCGTTCGGGAACGTTGAATCGTGGGCTGAAGCACCGCGCTACCGCGGAGTTTCTGCCGCGCCGGCGACCAGCACGTCGTGCGTCCGCCGATGGTGGCGCGAGCCAGCGGCTGCTTCGTTTTCGGGCAGCGACCACCGTCTTCCCAGCGATGCCAGAACAACCACGAGCGCGGAATATGCGCGTTGAGATCGGGGGGCAGGTATTCGCCGCGGCCGGCAATGGTCGCGAGGGCACGCCGCGCGACCCCGCGACACTCGCGCCACAGCGTGCGCACCTCGGCCGGCCGGAGCGAACCGGCCTTGCGCGCCGGATGAATCGCCGCGCGCCAGAGAATCTCGTCGGCCATCCAGTTGCCCACCCCGGGGAACTGTTCCTGCATCAGCAGCACGGCTTTGATGGGCGCGCGCGCGCGGCGACGGAGAAAAGCGGCGACGGCAGCAAGCGTGAAGGCGTCCGAGGAAATCGCGGGCGCAATCTTGGTCCACCAACGCGGTGGTTCGCTGCCGAGATGAAACTCCACGCCACCAAACATCCGCGGATCTTTGAACACGAGCGCGTGCTGCGTGGTTACGATCACAAGATGATCGTGCTTTTCCGGCGGGTAGTTCGCGGGCCTGACGAAAAGTTCGCCGCTCATGCCGAGGTGAATGCCGAGCCACGCATCACCGCTAAATCGAAACGCCATCTGCTTCGCCCGTGCCGCGGAGATTTCGAGCGTCGCACCGGTGATGGCCCCACGCAGCGCCGGAAGGTCGACTCCGCGCAGGATTTTTTTGGTGTCGTGCGTGAGGACTCGCACGACGCGTTCGCCGGTCGCGGCCTGCGCCCAGCGCTTGCGAAAGAAATCAACCTCGGCGAGTTCGGGCATTTCGAAGGTAACCTCACGCCAAGGACGCGGCGGACGCAAAGGACAATCCGTTTGCGGCGCCGCGATCGCTGCGTCCTTGGCGTGAGACTATTCAGGTTAGAATCTTCACGAAGTCGGCAAAACTCGCATGCACGGTGACACCCGGTGGCACGAGCGGGGCCCAGCCGGCCGCGTCGTGTTTGCCCGTGCAGACGGCGGCGGCGCGAATACCGGCTTTGAGCCCGGCCTCGATGTCACTCACGCGATCGCCGACCATCCAGCAATGCGCAGGATCGAGCTGGTAACGGGCGATGCACTCGAGTTCGAAGCGCGGGTAGGGTTTGCGGTAACCGGGCGGATCATCGGGGCCCTCGGGCGCGATGCAGATTTCGTCGAAGACCGGAAGCGGCAAGCCGAGCAGTTCGTGCATGCGATCGTTGCAGCGGTGAACGTCGGCGAGCGTGTAGAGACCGCGCGCGATCCCGGATTGGTTGGTGTGAAGGAAGAGCCGGTAGCCGAGCCCGCGGGCGCGTTGCAGGGCCTCGGCCACGCCCGGGATCAACTCCACGCCGGCGGGATCCGCGAGGTAGTGCTTGTCGAGGATGAGGGTGCCGTCGCGATCGAGAAAGAGCGCTTTGCTCATGACTCGTGCGCGACGTAGGCCCGCAATTCCTGCGGCGTGACGGTGGCGGTGCCGAGTTTGCCGACGACGACGCCGGCGGCGGCATTCGCGAAGTGCGCCGCGGTTTCGAGCGACGCTCCGGCGGCCAGCGCGAGCACGAGACCGGCAAGGGAGGTGTCGCCTGCACCGGAGACGTCGAAGACCTCGCGGGCTGCGGTCGGAATGGTTTTCAGTATTTTCCCGCCGGAGCTGAGCAACATGCCGTCTTCGCCGAGCGTGATGACGA
>JANOAF010000451.1:0-1760 GCA_031411015.1 Opitutaceae bacterium
ATCCGGCGCAACTGCATCATCCCGGACCGGCGGGAGCCGTGGGAATGGGCCGGCGGAACGGCACCCGACTTCGCGGACGCTAAAGTGAACTTCGGAAAAACGACGGCGTTCAGCGGGCGCTATGACGTCAACAACGTGCCGCAAACGCGCGAGTTCCTCCGGGCATGCAACGACCCGGCCGTGCGCGAGGTGACGTTCATCGGGCCGCCGCAGGACTCCGGGAAGACGAAGGCCGCCGAGACCTACATGGCGTTCAGGATTGCGACGCAGCCGGCCAACATCTCGTTGAACATCATAGCAAATAACGTGAGGCCGGCCGGTTGAGCAAAACGCCGTCTATCAAGACGTCCGAACCTGATCCTGCCAAAAACGGTGGGAAGCTCCTCGGCGAGCCGAACGATCAGCCGACCTCTTTTCCTTGTGAGCTGGTAGGCTACGTTGGAAAAATTCGCACTGATTCAATCCTGTGCACCGGAAGACCTCCCAAGATCGTTTTCCTGTCAAAGGAATTGATCGACAGAAACCGATGCACATGAATACTCCGCCGCTCTAGCTACGCACGTCCATGAAACCTTCCCCAGCGGATTCTGGCGGCCTATTGATCGGGAATAGCTTTCCACTGTCGCTGATTCGCAGCCGCGTGGTGATCGAGCCGTCGAGCTTCGAGGAGCTTAAGGCCGCGCTGCGGGGTAAGGTAATTCACTCGTTTTGGGGTCATCCAAATTCCCTAGCAAAAGCAAGCGAACTGGCCGGTGTAAGTCTTGAACCGTCTATTGAGCGCCCAGAACTCAAATGCGATTCAGTCAGAGGATTGCCCTCACTAAAGGGTGCGGTTTTTGGTGAATGCTGGGTTCTTTCCTTTAGGTTAGGTTACCGCCCCGCCGCCGGCGCCGCCATCCCCGCGGATCAAATTAAGGACGAGGACTGGTATGTGCTACGATTGATTTGGAACTCAGCAGAATGACCGATCAAACGCCCAACTATCCCGACAGGGGCTGGCTCGTGGTTTTTGCCGCCCAAGGCATCCAAAACTACATCCTACGCAGCGACAGGCTTCGCGAGATTGTGGGCGCGAGTGAGTTGGTCGAAAGCCTGCCCCATGAGTTGCTCGATTCAACGCGTCGGGGGCTTTTGGGCAGTGCTGACCATGCGAGCGTGCTCTCACGCAGCGCCGGAGGCGCACGCCTATTGTTTTCCACCGAGGCTCATGCCTTGGAGTTCGCTCGCGTTTGGCCTTTGCTCGTGTCGCGCCACGCGCCGGGACTAACCGTCTCTCTGGCCTTGGTCGAAGTAACGACGCATCCGCTCCTCGCAATTAGCGAGGCGGAGAAACGGATGTTTAGACTGCGCGCCTTTTCTTACGCAGAACTCCCGGAGGCCGGCCCTTTTGTCGCACGTCACCCGCGGAGCGGGCGCCCGATTAGCAACGATTGGAAAAACAAGGAAGGCGCGGCCGATGCCGAATCTGGGCGCAAATACGACAGCTCAGAAACAGGACGCGCGCGGCTGCTCGAAAAAATATTGGACCGCCACGTCGACAAACGGGAGCTGAATCAAGAGTGGCCGCTGGACGTAGAGCAAATCGCGACCGACACGCAGGGTCTAGCCCTCTTTCATGCCGATGGAAACGGCCTGGGCGGCACGGTCATCGGTTTGATTAACCGGCTGGCGGAGAGCCCCGCGTCTGACGCCCTGCGCGACTACACTGATTTTTGCGCGGCGGTTGAAAAGGTGACAGTCGGCGCCCTTGCCGTAGCTCT
>JANOAF010000452.1:0-13890 GCA_031411015.1 Opitutaceae bacterium
ATACGTTCCCGCCCGCAAACCGGCGGGGTTCGGCGACCCCGCCCTACATTCTCAGTGAGCCCTTCCCTTGAGGCTCGTGTGGTGCGAGATGCTATACATGAAGATCGCGCCCACGATCGCGAAGGGGATCATGTAGTAGAAAAAATAAGTGTAGCCTGACGTGTCGAGGACGCGCCCGAGCACCTGGATGGCGAGACCCGCGCCGGCGTATTGGAACGAGTTGATGCAGCCGGAGGCGAACGCGGCCATCTTCCGCCCCCCGATGTCCATCGCCGCCGCCGGCCCGAGCAGCGAGTGCGTCGAATTCACCGTGAACGAAATCGCCACGAACGCGATCGCGATGGCCGTCGGGGTCTTCATCTGCGCCGCGATCAAAATCACGACGAGCTCGATCACGTAGATGCCCATCGCCACAGGCGCGCGGCGACCGTCGAAGAACCGGTCCGAGACGATGCCCGAGATCAGCGAGCCGGCCGAGGCGACGAACGGGATCATGAAAGCCACCACCTGAAACGTCGCCGACTTCATGTCCATATGATGCACCTCCTGGAGGTAGCGCGGGAACCATTGATCGACCGTCTGCCGCACCGCCCCCGTGCACGAATAGGCGGCGGCGATGATCCAGACGAATTTGTTCGTGACGATCCGCCGGAAGGTTTCGCGCAGATCGCCGCGCGCGGCGCTGTCGGAATGATCGGCCTCGTGCTTGTAGACGCCGTGGAAACCGGCCTCCTCCGGCGTGTCCTTGACGAAAATCGCCAGCGCGATCGCCGCGAGCACCGCAATGCCCGCCGGCACCCAGAAGAGCCAGCGCCAATGCAGCGGCGGCACATTCCACATCCCGAGAAACACGAAGCCCGCCAACAGCGACGGCGCGAGCCAGTTGTTCAGCAACCGCCCGAGGTTGATCATGAAACCGAAAATCCCCGCAAACGTGCCGCGCTCGCGCGCACTGAACCAGGAGGCGTTGACCTTGATGAAGCCGGGCGCGCCAAACGACTGCGCGTAACCATCGAAGCCGCGGATAAGCACGAACAGCCACAGCATCGAGGCAAACGACGCCGCGCCAAACGCCACGTTCATCAGGACGGTGCCCGCCGCGCCGATGAGCATCGCCTTCTTGCCCCCGAGCTTGTCGGTCAGCAGCCCGTTCACCACCTGCCCGATCGCGTAGGCATAGAGCTGCGTCGAGATGATGTCGCTCATGTCCGACTTCGAAAAACCGAACTCATCCGCGATCGACTTGTTCGCGAGCGGCAGGTTGTAGCGGCACATGTAGAAGCTCGTGTAGAGCAGCCCGAGGATGCCCCAGTTCAGGCCGCGCCGCGGCCGGAACCCGGGCGGCAACGCGGGGCCGCGGGCCGAATCTTCGCCACGCGGGGCCGGAGTCGAACTCATGGGCTCGGCGTTGTAACCGAATCGTCCCGCGCTGCACGGAAATTCTCCCGCGGTCCCGCCGTGCGCTCCGGCCATGACGCCCGGCGCACTTGCGCCCGCGGCGCGATTCCTGCACCACCACGTTCCTGATGAGCACCGCCACCTCGCTTCGCCGCACCAAGATCATTTTCACCCTCGGGCCCGCGACCGAAAGCGAGGCGATGCTCGAAAAGATGATCGGCGGTGGGGCCGACATCGTCCGCCTCAACATGGCGCACGCAAAACACGATTGGACGCGCACCGTCATCCGCCGCATCCGGGCCGTAAGCGCGCGGTTGAATCGCGACGTCGCGATCATGATGGACATCAAGGGACCCGAAATCCGCACCGGCGATCTCGAGGTGCCGATTGAGCTGCGAGCCGGGGAGATTTTTGATTTTACCGTCCGCCCCGGCATGAGTGACGGCGGCGGGGCCGAGGAGGTCCGCTCCGTGGGCGTGAACTACCAGGACCTCGCGAAGGACATCAAGGTGGGCGACACCGTGCTCGTGGACAACGGCCTGCTCCGCCTCGAAGTGCTGGAGAAAAGCGACGCGCGCATCCGCTGCCGCGTGCTGATCGCGGGCGAGTTGAAATCGCGCCGCCACATCAACCTGCCCGGCGTGAAGGTGAATCTTCCCTCCTTCACCGAAAAAGATCGGGCCGACTCCACCGTGGGCCTCGAGGAGGGCATTGATTTTCTCGCGCTGTCGTTTGTGCGCGAGGCAAAGGATATCGAGCTGCTGCGAAAATTCCTCGCCGAGAAAAAATCCAAGGTCCGCATCATCGCCAAAATCGAGGACCAGTCCGCCATCGACAATCTCAACGAAATCGTCGCCGCCTGCGACGCCTTGATGGTCGCCCGCGGCGATCTCGGCATCGAGTGTCCGATTGAGGAACTGCCGGTGATTCAGCGGCGGGCCGTGCGAGCTTGTCTCGCGCATGGCCGGCCCGTGATCGTCGCGACGCACATGCTCGAGTCCATGATCTCGCAGCCCGTGCCAACGCGGGCCGAGATCACCGATGTCGCCAACGCCGTTTATGAACTCGCCGACTGTGTGATGCTCTCCGGCGAGACGACCATCGGCAAATACCCCGTCGAGTGCCTGCAGATGCTCGACATCATCTCGCGCCGCATCGAACGCGAGGCGGACGACGAGTGGAAAGAGCCGGCCGTGTTCACCGGCGAGCGGATGAAGGTGCTTCACTCCGCCGTCGTCCTCGCGAACGAACTGCCAAACTCCAAGCTCGTCACGTTCACCCGCCACGGATTCATGGCTCAGGGGCTCGCGATGCTGCGCCCGTCGCATTCACCGATCCTGGCCTTCACGCCGTCACCGGAAGTGTTTCGCCAGTTACGGCTGCTCCGCGCCGTCGAGCCGTTCTTGATGCCACTCGCCGCCGAACCCGACGCCACGATCGAAAACGCCCTCACACTGCTCCGGCGCGTGGGTCGCATCGCGCCGGGCGACAAGATCGTGATCGCGACGGATATCGTCGCGCAGGATCGCTTGGTGGACAGCGTGCAGTTGCGGACGGTGCGGTAGCACCAAGGCCGGCGGTTTCTCGTAAAATATCGGCGAGACTCCACGTTTAAGGCGGGAAACACCCACCCGAGGTTACCGCACCCTTGATTCGGCGTCTTAGGTCCAGACGCTCGCTCCCCGCGATGTCTCCCCAACTGTTCACCCCGCGCCGTATGAAAAAGAATTTGCGCCTAGCCTCCCTCCTCGTGGCGTCCGCCTGCGCTCTCGCCGCGCAGACACCCAGCATCTCGAATCTCTCGACCCGCGCCCAAGTCGGCACCGGGGGCGACATCATCATCACCGGCTTCAACGTCGGTCCCGGCACGAACAAGACGGTGCTTATCCGCGCGACAGGCCCCGCGCTCGCCGGGTTTGGCGTCACCGGCACGCTCGTCGATCCCAAGCTCGAATTATATTCCGGTCAGACGAAGATCGCGGAGAACGACAACTGGAGCACGCCCGTCGGCACCGCGACGCCGGTCACTGCCGCTACATTTACCTCCGTCGGCGCGTTTCAGCTCACCGCTGGATCCCGTGATTCAGCGCTGCTGGCGACGCTCGCGCCCGGCGCTTACACGGCCCAAGTCTCCGGCGTCGGCGGCGGCACGGGCGTCGCCCTAATCGAGGTGTATGAAGTCGGCGCGACGGGCGCGCGGCTCACCAATATTTCAACCCGCGCGCTGGTCGGCACCGGTGCAAACATCCTCATCCCGGGCTTGGTCGTCTCGCCCGGCTCCGGCACCCGCCGGCTGCTCGTCCGCACGGCTGGGCCCGCGCTCGGTGCCCTCGGGGTCGCCGGCGTGCTCGCCGATCCGACCATGATTCTGACCAACTCCCCCGGCACACCGGCTTTTTCCGTGAGCAACAACGACTGGAGCACGCCCGTCGGTGGGAATGCGTCCAACGCGACCGCGCTCGCCACCGCCTTCACCCAATCGGGCGCGTTTATTTTCGCGGCCAACAGCCGTGACGCTGCGCTCATCGCCGATGTCCCGCCCGGCAGCTACACGATTCAGGTAAGCGGCGTGGGCGGCACGAGTGGCGTCGCCCTCGTGGAGGTTTACGATCTCACGCCCACGACGGCGAATGTCGTCACGCTCAGCGCGACCAAGACCGCCGCCAACGAGACCGGCACGCTCGCCGGCGAATTCACGATCACGCGGAGCGGCGACACGTTTGCGCCTCTCATCGTGAACTACGGGGTGAGCGGCACCGCGACCAACGGCATCGACTACCCGCCGCTCGTCGGGTTCGTGACGATTCCCGCCGGCGTGAGCACCATCACGCTTCCGTTGCAGCCGTTGACGGATACGGTCGTCGAGCCCAGCGAAACCGTCACCCTCACGCTCTCGCCCGGCGACTACACGATTGGCGCCAGCGCCAACGGCACCGTGACGATCGCGGACAATCCCGGCACGCTCTACGTGGCCACGCTGCGTCCCGGCAGCGGAGCCGGCGCGTCCGCCGCCAGCGGGCTTGCGACCATCGTGCTGAGCGCCAACGGCCAGATCGCGACGGTCAACGTCTCCTTCTCCAACCTCAGCTCGGCGGAGGTGGGGGCGCACCTTTTCATCGGCAACAGCACCTCAACCGGCGACTACGTCCTGAATCTTCCCCTCGGGCAAGTGGGCGGCGCGCAATGGAACCTCGGCCCGACCGGCACCTACACCAGCACGCAAATCCTCGATGCCCTGCGCAACGGTCTGATCTACGTCGGGCTCGACACCGCCAACTTCCCCGCCGGGGAACTGCGGGGGGCTTTCATCGCCGGCATCGGCTCGCAGACTTTCGTCGCCCCGGGCACGCCACCGGCCGTCACCCTCAACAACGCCTCTGCGATCGATGCTTCTCGTTTACTCACGCAGACAACCTTCGGTCCGAAAAAATCCGAAGTCGACTCGCTCACCGGCGGCTCGATCTCCGCGTGGATCGACGGGCAGCTCACCCTCCCCGCGACCCTCCACCGCCCGGTCGAGCTCGCCGAATGGAACGCCGCGAAGGCCGATGCCGTCGCCCTCGGCCGCGATCCGAACGACGTGCAAAACGCCCTGACCTTTCGGCGCCGCGCCTGGCACCAGGTGATTCTTTCCGCACCCGATCAGTTGCGCCAACGCACCGCCTTCGCGCTCTCCCAAATCCTCGTCGTGGGCGACGATCCGTTTGGCAACGGCTACACCGAGGGCATCACCCACTACTACGATGGTCTCGTGACCGGTGCCTTCGGCAATTTCCGCACCCTCCTCGAAAACGTGACGCTCAGCCCGATCATGGGCACCTATCTCAGCTCACTGCGCAACGCCAAGGCCGATCCCGTCGCCGGCACCTATCCCGACGAAAATTACGCCCGCGAGGTGATGCAGCTCTTCACCATCGGCCTCGTGCAATTGCAGCCCGACGGCACGCTGAAGCTCGACGCCCAGGGCCTGCCGATTCCGACCTACACGAACACCACGATCACCGAGGTCGCCAAAGTGTTTACGGGGCTGGGATATTTCACGGCGACGGCCAACGCGACAAACAGCCTCGCCCTCTTCCGCGGCACGCGCGCCGACTACATCAATCCCATGATGCTTTACGCGGTCGCGCACGAGCCGGCGGCGAAGAACATCTCCCCCATCCTCTCCACTCCCATCCCCGCCAATCTCGGCGGCACCGAGGATTTGAAGCGCATGCTCGACGCGCTGTTCAACCACCCGAATTGCCCGCCGTTCATCTCCAAGCAACTCATCCAACGCCTCGTCACCGACAACCCGAGTCCCGCCTACGTCTATCGCGTCGCGCAGAAATTTGAAAACAACGGCGCCGGCGTCCGCGGCGATCTCACCGCCGTCGTGCGCGCGATTCTCACCGACTACGAGGCGCGCTCGCCCGCCGTCTACGACGATCCGGGCTACGGGAAATTGCGGGAACCGCTCCTGCGTTTCACGGCGCTGACGCGCGGCTTCAACGCCACGTCCACCTCCGGCCGCAACCAACTCGACGTCTACGGTGCGCTCAACCAAGGGCCGCTGGAATCGCCCACGGTGTTTAATTTCTTCGAGCCTGGTTACGTTTATCCCGGCCCCCTCGCCGCCGCCGGTCTGACCGCGCCGGAATTCCAAATCACCAACGACACCACCGCGATCACCGTGCCGAATTATCTCCGCGACACGATTTTCCGGACCAACAACCTCGCCGGCACCAACTACGTGTTGGATTTCTCGGCGGAGCAGGCGCTCGTCGGCACCGTTCCCGCGCTCCTCGACCGTTTGAGCCTCATCCTCGCGGGCGGCCAATTGAGCCCCGCGTCGCGCACGCGCATCACCAGCGCGCTCGCCGCGATGCCAACCACCTCCTCGGCCCTTGAGCGCGCGCAGTCCGCGGCACTCCTCGTCGCCACTTCCCTCGACGGTTCTACTCAAAAATAACTTCGCCCCATCCATGAACCCATCTCGCCGCCAGTTTCTCGGTCAATGCTGCGCCGCCGTCGGCACCACTGGTCTCCTCTCCCAACTGGCCCAGCTTCGCGCGATCGGCGCCGTCACCAGCACCTCGTCCGGTTCCGTCCCTGCGACGGCGGGTGCCGTGCCCTCCGACTACAAGGCGATCGTCTGCATCTTTCTCGCGGGTGGAAACGACGCCAACAACCTGATCATCCCGACGGGCTCCGCCTACAGCAACTACGCCACCCAACGCAGTGTGGTCGCGGTGCCGAGTTCTGGGTTGCTCCCGATTACGCCCAAGACCTCCGACGGCCGTTCGTGGGCACTGCACCCGAGCGTGGGCGAGCTCCGCACGTTATTTAACGCCGGCAAATGCGCCTTCATGGCCAACACCGGCACGCTCGTTGAGCCCACCACCCTGGCGCAATACACTGCTGGCACGGTTAAGCTTCCGCCCCAACTCTTCTCGCACAACGACCAACAGGTGCAGTGGCAGAGCAGCGTGCCCGATCAGCCATTCCGCACCGGCTGGGGCGGCCGCACCGCCGACCTCCTCGATGCGCTCAACGGCAACAGCCAGATCTCCATGTCGATCTCGCTCGATAGCTTTAACAATTTCGAGGTCGGAAAAAACGTCGTCCAATACTCGGTCAGCCCCGGCGGCGTCATCTCTTTCAATGGGAGCAACGGTCGCGCTGGCTCGAGCGACCTCGCACGCTACAACGCCCAAAAAGATCTCTACGCCGTGTCGAATCCCAACCTGTTTGCGACCGCCTTCGGCGGGCTCTCAGGCGATGCCATCGGCAGCAGCGAAGTGTTGAGCACCACACTCGCCTCAGCTCCTGCGCTCAGCACGGTCTTCCCCGCCAACACCGGCGCGAGCCCGAATAAACTCTCCGATCAACTCAAAATGATCGCCAAGCTCATCTCTGTCGCGAGCACGATTGGCGTGAAGCGCCAGATCTTTTTCGCGCGGCTCGGCGGCTGGGATTTGCACGCCGATCAAGTCGACCAGGTCGATCACGCGATGGGCGCGCACGCGGCGCTCCTATCGCAGGTCAGCTCAGCGATGAACGCCTTCTACAACGCCACCGTCGAACTCGGCTGCGCCGATCGCGTTACAGCGTTCACTGCCTCCGACTTCGGCCGCACCTACAGCTCCAACGGCGCCGGCTCCGACCACGGCTGGGGCAACCACCAGATCGTCGTCGGCGGCGCGGTGAAGGGCGGCGATATCTACGGGAAGATGCCCAACCTCACCGTTAACGGTCCCGACGATACCGGTCGCGGCCGCTGGATTCCCACCACGAGCGTCGACGAATACGGCGCCACGATCGCGCGCTGGTTCGGCGTGAGCGACAGCAACCTGAGCACCGCCTTCCCGAACATCGGTCGGTTCCTGAAACCGAATCTCGGTTTTCTCTGATTCGCCCGGGCGTCCCGCGAAGACGCACGCCTCGCCCACGGTGAGCTGCCTTTGCGGCTCAAGTTTTTTCTCGGCCGGGCCGATTCTCCCGCGATGGATGGATTGACGGGGCGGTGCAATGGATCATCTTCCCGGCAGCCCCTCCCTCCGTTTTTTCGCTGCATGAAAAATCACCCTCTGTTCCGTTTCGCCCTAGTGCTGGTCGCCGCTGTGGGTTTCGCGCACGGTCAGACGACCAGCCTCTCCAATTTGTCGACCCGCGCCCAGGTCGGCACCGGTGACAACGTCATCATCACCGGTTTCAATATCGGCCCCGGCTCCGGCAAAACCGTCCTGATCCGCGCCACCGGCCCGACGCTCGGCGCCGCGCCCTTCAGCGTGCCCGGCACGATCTCAGATCCCAAGCTGGAGCTTTTCTCCGGTTCGACGCTGATCGCCCAGAACGACAATTGGAGCACGCCCGTGGCTGGCGCCACGCCGATCACTGCCGCGACGTTCACTTCGGTCGGGGCGTTTGCCTTGTCCGCCAACTCACGCGACGCCGCCCTCGTCGCCACCCTGCCGCCCGGCAGTTACACCGCCAAAGTCTCCGGCGTGGGCACCGCGACCGGTGTGGCCCTGGTCGAGGTTTACGAAATGCCCGGCGGCACCTCGCGCCTCTACAATCTCTCCACCCGTGCCCAAGTCGGCACCGGGAGCAACATCCTCATCCCCGGTCTCGTGGTCTCCCCCGGCGCCGGCACGCGCCGACTCCTCATCCGCGCGGCCGGCCCGACGCTCACCAGCTTCGGCGTCGGCGGCGCCCTCGCCGATCCGACCATCCTCGTGACCAATGCCGCCGGCACGCCGCCTTTCTCGGCCACCAACAACGACTGGGGCACGCCGCTCGAAAATCCCGTGTGGGACGCCACCGTGCTCGGCACCGCGTTTGCCCAGGCGGGCGCGTTCAACCTCGCCGCGGGCAGCAAGGACGCTGCGCTGATGGTCGAACTCCCCGCCGGCAACTATACGATTCAGACCAGTGGCATTAACAACGGCACCGGCGTCGCCATCGTGGAGGTTTACGATCTCACGCCCGCCACGGCGCCGGTCGTCACGCTCGCCGCGACGAAGACCACCTCCGATGAGTCAGGCAACAATATCGGCGAATTCACGTTTACCCGCACCGGCGACCTGACGTTTCCGCTCATCGTGAACTATGGCGTCGGCGGGTCGGCGGTAAATGGCTCGGATTATCCCCCACTCCTCGGCACCCTCGCGTTTCCCGCGGGCGTCGCCACGGTGAAGCTCCCGCTCTCGCCCAATCCCGACGTGCAGATCGAGGGCACCGATACCGTCGTGCTCACGGTTACGCCCGGTCCCGGCTACACTGTGGGCGCCCAGGCGAGCGGCACCGTCACCATCGCCGATAGTCCCGCCACGCTCTATGTCGCGACCTTGCGGCCCGTCACCAGCGCGACCGGGTCTATCGCCTCGGGCACCGCCACGATTCTCCTCAGCTCCAGCGGCACGCTCGCCGCGGTAAACGTCACGTTCTCCAACCTCAGCTCTGCGCAAGTCACCGCGCACCTTACCTTCGGCAACGGCGAAGACTACGTGGCCAATCTGCCCAACGGCCAAGTCACCGGCACGCAGTGGACTTTTGCCCCGACCGCCAACTACACGGGTGCCCAGTTGCTCGACGCCCTGCGCAACGGCAGCATCTCCGTCCGCATCGATTCCGCCCGCTACCCCGGTGGCGAGCTGCGCGGTCTCTTCATCGTCGGAACCGGTTCGCAGACGTTCACCGCACCTGCCGTCGCACCCGCTGTGAATCTCACCAACGCCACCGCGACCGAGGCCGCCCGCCTGCTCATGCAAGCCACCTTCGGTCCGAAAAAATCCGAGATTGATGCGCTCACCGGCCAGAGCCTCGACACCTGGATCACGACGCAAATGGCGCTGCCGTTTACCTCGCACCGCACCGCCACCGTCGCGGACCGCACGACTTATGGCGGCAGCAACAGCGTCACCAACTGGAACGCCATCCACCCGCCCAACCGCCACTCCGCGTGGTTCAAGACCGTTCTCACCGCCCCCGATCAACTCCGCCAGCGCGTGGCCTTCGCGCTCAGCCAGATTCTCGTCATCTCCGACGTAAGCCTCTCCGACGACAACCGCACCGAGCCCGTCGCCGCCTACTACGATCTTCTCGGCAACGGCGCGTTTGGAAATTTCCGCACGCTGCTTGAGACCATCACGCTCAACCCGATGATGGCCGAGTATCTCAGCTCGCTCCGCAACGCCAAGGCCACGTTCAACTCCGCTGGCACCGTGCTCACCACGCCCGACGAAAACTACGCGCGCGAGGTCATGCAGCTCTTTACCATCGGCCTCAACCTCCTCCAACCCGACGGCACCCTTCAGCTCGGCGCCGACGGCCTTCCGATTCCGACCTACAACCAGACGACCATTACCGAGCTCGCGAAAGTTTTCACAGGCTGGGGCTACGCCTCGACCAATCTCACGCAGTTCCGCAATGCTCCAACCAACTATTACAACCCGCTGGGTCTCTTTCCGGCGTTCCATGAGGACTCCGCGAAAAATCTGAGCCCCGTCCTCCCCACGCCGATTCCCGCGAACCTCGGCGGCGTCGAAGATCTCAAACGCGCGCTCGATGCGCTGTTCAACCATCAGAACACCGGGCCGTTCCTCTCGCGCTTGCTGATCCAACGTCTGGTCACCAGCAATCCGAGCCCCGGCTATATTTACCGCGTCGCCCAGAAATTCGCCAACAACGGCGCTGGCGTCCGCGGCGACCTCGGCGCCGTCGTCCGCGCGATCTTCACCGATTATGAGGCCCGCTCGCCCGACGTCGTCGCGAATGTCACCTACGGCAAGCTGAAGGAGCCGCTCCTGCGCCTCACGGCGCTCTTCCGCACCTTCAACGTCTCGTCGCGCATCGGCCGTTTCGCCGGCTACCAATACGCCATCGACAACGTGCCGGTCACGAGCACCACGCCCAATCCCAACGACCAGAGCCGGGTCATCTACAACGGCAGCACCAGCACCACCGGACTGCAGTCCTCCCTCTCCCAAGCCCCGCTCCGCTCGCCCACCGTGTTCAACTTCTACAGTCCCGACTACGTGCTCCCCGGAGAACTCGCGAAGGCCGGCCTCGTCGCCCCCGAATTCCAAATCACCGACGACATCTTCTCGATCAACGTCCCCAACACGGTGCGCACGTTCATCGTCGCGAACAACACCGCCACCACTCTCGCTGGCAACGCCACCCTCGTCCTCGACCTCGCCTACGAGCAGACCCTCGTCGGCAACCCCGCCGCCCTCATCGACCACCTCGCCGCCGTGCTCACCGCCAACTCGATGACGCCCGCCGCCCGCGCCCGCGCCGTCGCCGCCCTCAATGGCCTCGGCACCACCTCCGGCGCCCTCGAGCGCGCGCAGGTCGCCGTCCTCCTCGTCGCCACCGCCCCCGCTGGCGCGACGCAGAAGTAGCCGTTTCCCACTTTTCCGCCTTACCGATTTTCGCCCCTCCGCTTTCCATGAGCAAAAAATCCGCCGCCCCCGATCTTTCGCGCCGCCAGTTTCTCGGTTCCTCCTGCTGCGCCGCCGTCGGTGCCACAGGCATCCTCTCTACGCTCGCCAATCTGCGTCTCATCGGAGCCGTCGCTAGTCCCGACAACGGCCCGCGCACGCCGAATCGCGCCGCCGTCGTCGGCTCCGATTACAAGGCCCTCGTGTGCCTCTTCCTCAACGGCGGCAACGACGCCAACAACCTCATCGTCCCCGCCGATTCCGCCGGCTACGCCGCCTACGCCGCCGCGCGCACCAACCTCGCGCTGCCGCAGACCGGCCTCTTGCCCATCTCTCCCAAAACTTCCGACGGTCGCTCGTGGGCGCTGCATGCCGCCGTGCCCGAGCTGCGCGACCTCTTCGGCAGCGGCCAAGCCGCCATCCTCGGCAACGTCGGCACGCTCGTTTACCCGACCACCAAGGCGCAATACACCGCCAACGCCGTGCCGCTCCCGCGCCAGCTCTTCTCGCACAGCGATCAGCAGGTGCAGTGGCAGAACAGCGTGCCCGACCGGCCCAGCTCCACCGGCTGGGGCGGCCGCCTCGCCGATCTCGTCAGCACCTTCAACACGAGCGACGACATCTCCATGTCGATCAGCCTCGCCGGCGTGAACTACTTCCAAGTCGGCGGCAAAGTCGCCCAATACGCCGTCAACACGAGCGGCGCCGCCACGTTCAGCGGCAGCACCGCGCGCAGCGGCAATGATTTCGTCCGCTACACGGCGCAAAAGGATTTGTTCGCACAGGCGCAGCCCGGCCTCTTTGAGGCGGCGTTCGGCGGCCTCACCAACAGCGCCATCGGCAGCGCCGATCTCCTCAACAGCGTCCTCACTGGTTCGCAGCCCGTAAACACGGTCTTCCCCACCACCAACAACAGCGCCGCCAGCCAGCTCCGCATGGTCGCGCGCCTCATCGCCGCCTCTCCCAATCTCGGGCTCCGCCGCCAGATCTTCTTCGTGCAGCTCGGCGGTTGGGATACCCACGCCGCGCAACTCACCAACGCCACGCCCACCTCGGGTGCCCACGCCAATCTGCTCGCGCAGGTCAGTCAGGCGATGAAGGCGTTCTACGACGCTACCGTCGAGCTCGGTATCGCCAATCAGGTCACGACCTTCACCGCCTCCGACTTCGGCCGCACCTACCGCTCCAACGGCGACGGCTCCGACCACGGCTGGGGCAGCCACCAGCTCGTCATGGGCGGTGCCGTGAAGGGCACCGACATCTACGGCCGGATGCCCACGCTCACCGTTAGCGGCCCCGACGACACCGCCCTCGGCCGCTGGATTCCCACGACCAGCGTCGACGAATATGCCGCCACGCTTGCGAAATGGTTCGGCGTCAGCGCGACCGACATGGCCACCGTCCTCCCGAACATCGGCCGCTTCCGGAACCCCGACCTCGGCTTCCTCGCCTGACGGCTCGGCGGTTTCCTCACCGCCGAATCTTCTCCCCGTCGAAATCAGCGCGCGCCTTTTCTCCGCCTATGAAACGCGCCATCTCCGCTCTCCTCGCGTTCGCGGTTGTTGCGTTTCTCGCGTGGGAATTCCTGCGCTCGCCCGATCCGCGCCCTGCTTCCGACGCAGCCGCCAGCGGCACCCAATCGAGAATCGAAAATCCAAAATCCAAAATCTCCGACGCCGCTCCCACCGAAGCTTCCGATCTCGCCAAGAATCTCAACTCACCCACGACCGACATCCGCGCCGACCTCCGCCTCGTGTCGGACGTGATCGAAACCTTCCGCACGAATTTCCTCCAAGCCGGCAACCCCGTCGGCTCCAACGCCGACATCACCGCCGCCCTCGTTGGAAAAAACAAACTCCGCGTCGCGTTCATCCCGCCCAAACATCCCGCGATCAACCAGTCCGGCGAAATCTGCGACCGCTGGGGCACGCCGTTTTTCTTCCACGCCGAGAGCGCCACCAAGATGGAAATCCGCAGCGCCGGCCCCGACAGAAAAATGTGGAATGAAGATGATGTCGTGCTGAGTCCGTAAATTCACAAAGCCACTGCTCCGACACGGCGGGGTCTTTCACCGCCTTGCCATAATATGCGGCGCAGCTCAGTTTCTTGCACACCACAGTGGAGGAAACACGGACGTGCGTAGCACGGGCAGCCTGCCCGTGTTGGGTCGGAGAACGCGGTCAGGCGGCACGAGGACAGACATCGCTGACACTTTGAGGACAGACATCGCTGACAGTTGGCTGGGGCGATATGCCGTGGAAACTCAGTGATGAAGGTCAAGTGAAGCGAAAGTTCGTGGCGGCGATGCTCGGTCGCCGCGCGAGTGTGGCGGGCGTGTGCCGGCAGTTCGGCATCAGCCGCGAGTGTGGCTATAAATGGTGGCGACGGTTTCGCGAGGAAGGCCGGTCTGGTCTTCACGATCGGAGCTCGCGCCCACGACGCACCCCTACCCAGACGTCGCCTGAACGCGCGGAGCTGGTGGTGAAACTGCGTCGTTGCCGGCTAACGGCACAAGAGATCGCCACGAAGCTGCGGATGCCGCGATCCACGGTGTCCGCGGTCTTGG
>JANOAF010000453.1:0-17123 GCA_031411015.1 Opitutaceae bacterium
CCGCGGGCGCCCACTTCGAGCGAGCGCAGGCATTTCTGCATCGACTCCTTGAAGGTGCGGCCGATGGCCATCGCCTCGCCGACCGACTTCATCGCGGAGGTCAGCGTGGCGTCGGCGTCGGGGAATTTCTCGAAGGTGAAGCGCGGAATCTTCGTGACGACGTAGTCGATCGTCGGCTCGAAGCTCGCGGGCGTGAGGCGGGTGATGTCGTTGCGCAGTTCGTCGAGCGTGTAGCCCACGGCGAGTTTCGCCGCGATCTTGGCGATGGGGAAACCGGTGGCCTTCGACGCGAGCGCGGAGGAGCGCGACACACGCGGGTTCATCTCGATCACGACCTGCCGGCCGGTCTGCGGATCGATGGAGAACTGGATGTTGGAGCCGCCCGTCTCGACGCCGATCTCGCGGATGACGGCGAACGACGCGTCGCGCATCGTCTGGTATTCCTTGTCGGAAAGCGTCATCGCCGGCGCGACCGTGATCGAGTCGCCGGTGTGCACGCCCATCGGATCAAAATTCTCAATCGAGCAGATGACCACACACTGGTCCTTGTGGTCGCGCATGACCTCCATCTCGTATTCCTTCCAGCCGAGCAGGCACTCCTCGACGAGCACCTCGTGCACCGGCGAGAGATCGAGGCCGTTGGCGCAGATGCGCTCGAATTCTTCCTTGTTGTAGGCGATGCCGCCGCCGCTGCCGCCGAGGGTGAACGACGGCCGGATGATGAGCGGGAAAATCCCGAGAAACTCGGCCGCGTCGCGGGCCTCGTTCATGTTTTTCACCGTGCGCGATTTCGCGACATCGAGACCGATCTTGAGCATGCACTGCTTGAAGATTTCGCGGTCCTCGCCCTTGGTGATCGCCTCGGGCTTCGCGCCGATCATCTCGACGCCGTATTTCGCGAGAATGCCCTTCTTATCGAGCTCCATCGAGAGGTTCAGCGCCGTCTGGCCGCCGAGCGTGGGCAGAAGCGCGGAGGGCCGTTCGGCCGCGATAATTTTTTCCAGAAACTCCACCGTGAGCGGCTCGATATAGGTGACGTCGGCGAACTCCGGGTCCGTCATGATCGTGGCCGGGTTGGAATTTACGAGGATGACGCGGTAGCCCTCCTCCCGGAGTGCCTTGCACGCCTGCGTGCCCGAGTAATCGAACTCGCAGGCCTGGCCGATGACAATGGGACCGGCACCGATGATGAGGATGGACTTCAGGTCAGAGCGCTTGGGCATGAACGTAGATTTCGGCGAAGGTTGAGAACGCCGAAACGCGCGGCAAGCGGGAAAGCGGCACGAGACCGCAACTTCTCCAAGCCTAGCGCAGACCGACGCCGGCGAATCTCAGGCGGGCTGCCTCACGGTGCAAAAACAGCGGCTGGTCCATGCTCCGGAAGTGCGCGGGCAACGGCGGGGTCTCTACGGCCGACCACACCTGCGTAAGTCGGTCGGCAACGCCGGGCGAGAAATGGAACCGACCATAAGTGGGACGCGCCTTGGATTTCATGGCGCACACGATACGCGCACTGGTGGGACATCCGCTGTCCCAGCCCGAGATTTTTTTCCGCCCTTCACTCCGGCGATGCCGGCATCGGAAGGGCGCGCGATTCCCAGACCACGCGAACACCTCATGCGGTCTTCGCGTGCTCGATGCCGAGGATCCGCGCGGCCGCGATTTGATCGCCGCGGCAGGCGTGCAGCACCATGTCGGTGTATTGTTTTTCCTGCCCGGTGAGATATTCGGCGAGCGTCGGCCAGTGCTTCAGTTCGCGCAGGCGGAGCGGGAGCTGAGCCGAGGTGATCACGCGCGTGTCGGTGGTCGCGGCAATTTTCGAGACGACCTGACCGAGTTCGGTGAGATTGCCCGGCCAGTGGTAGGCCGCCATCAGCGTCACGGCATCGTCCGTAAACTCGATGAGATTGGCGTCGAAGGCCGGGTTCATCGCCTGCGCCGCATAGTGTTTCACCAGCAGAGGGATGTCATCGAGCCGCTCGCGCAAAGGCGGGAGCTGCACCGGGAGGGAGGCGACGCGATAAAAGAGCTCGTCGTGAAATTTCCCCTCGTCGACCAGTTTCTCCAGATCGGAATTCGTGGTGCAGACCAAGCGAAAGCCGTGCGCGGTGTTGCGCAGGACGCTCACGAGTTCCTTTTGCACGGTTTCGCTGAGGCTATGGAGGTGCTGGAGAAAAAGCGTGCCGCCTTTCGCCTGCTTCACCCACGCCCCGCCCTCGCCATTTTGGCCGATCAGTCCCTCGCGGAAACTCGCCTCCGAACTGAGCGAACAGTCAATACGCACGAGCGAGGTCTCGGGCGCGCCGCTGACAGAGTGGAGAATCTCGGCCACGGACGTCTTGCCCGTGCCATTTTCCCCAATCAAGAGCACTGGCGTGCGAACAGTCGCGAGTTTCTTCACCTGCGCGACGAGCCGGGTCAGCTTGGCGCTCTTTCCCATCAAGCGGCTGTCGATATCCGCGGGCTTGGCGCCAGGGCCCGCCGTCGCCGCCACGCGCTCCGCTTGGAATTTCCGGAACTCCAATCCGCGCTTAAGCGTGGCGATGAGTTCGTCGACGCGAAACGGCTTCTGCAAATAGTCGAATGCCCCGAACTTCAGCGCCTGCACGGCGCTCTCCGTCGAGGCATACGCGGTCATAATAATCACCACGGCGCTCGGGTCGTAGACCTTGAGCTGCTTCAGCAGCGTAATGCCGTCCATCGGCTTCATGTCGATGTCAGCCAGGACGAGGTCGAACTTGTCCGCCTTGTAGCGGACGAGCGCCTTTTCGCCATCAGTGGCGAAAGCGGTCGAGAAGCCCGTGGGGGCGATGACGGCCTCCAGCATCTCGTGGATGGAAACGAGGTCGTCGACAATAAGAACGGAAGGCATGCAGCGGAGTTGCTAGGCGGTTAGGCCGGGGGAAAACGGATCAGGTCAGGTAAATCGCGATTAGTTGAGACCACCCGCGACGGCACCGAGTTGGAAAATCGGGAGGAACATGGCCATGACGATGCCGCCGACCACAATACCGAGGAACACGATGAGCATCGGCTCGATGAGCGACGTAAGCGCGGCAACGGTCGCCTCGCACTCCACATCATAGAAGTCGGCGATCTTATTCATCATGCCGTCGACGTTGCCGGTGGATTCACCGGCCTTGACCATGTGTTTCATCATCGGCGGGAAAAACTCCGCGCCCGCGAGCACTTCGGAGACTTGTCCGCCTTGGCTCACGTGCTTGGCGATCTCTTCGCAGGCATCCTCGATCTGCACTTTGCCACTGGCGGCCGAAACGATCTCGAGGGTGCGCAGGATGGGCACGCCGGAACGGATGAGCGTCGCGTAGGTGCGACAGAAGCGGGACAACGCGATCTTGTGGATCAGGTTGCCGAAGATCGGGGCGCGCACGAGGAAGTTGTCCCGCATCCGGCGGCCATTGGGCGTCGCGGTGAATTTCCCGAGCGCCCACCACGCGCCATAGGCGGCGATGCCGATCGCCCACCAGTAGCCCTTCATGAAGTCGGAAACGTCGATGAGGAATTGAGTGGGGACAGGAAGTTTGGCGCCGAAGTCCTTGAACATATCGGCGAACACCGGGATGACGAAAATCAGCAGCACGTTCACGAGCGCGACCGCCAGACCAATCACCGCGATCGGGTAGGTCATCGCCGACTTCACCTTTTTGGTGAGCTTGACCGTAGACTCAAAGTAGCCCGCGACCTTCATGAGAATTTCCGCGAGACCACCACTCGCCTCACCCGCCTCGACCATCGAGACGAAAAGCGTGTTGAAGGAATTCGGATATTTCCGCACGGCGGAGGAAAACGAGTTACCTTGTGAAATGTCGGCGCGCACATCGCGGATCACGATGCGGAAGCACGGGTCCTCGGTTTGATCCTGGAGCGCTTCAAGACACTGCACGAGCGGCAGGCCCGCGGTGAGCAACGATGCGAGCTGCTGCGTGAACAACGCGAGTTCGCCCATCGGCAGCCGATAGGACTTCGCCTTTTTCTCCAACGATTTTTGTTTCGCGAGCGCCTGCGCCGCGTTCACGTTCGCGGGTTTCTTTACCGAGGTGCCACGCAGGCCATGCGCCGTGAGAGATGCGGCCGAAGAGAGAAGTGCCATATTCGTGATAAAACGTCACCGCTTTCCGCCCGGCAATAGCCAGCACGGTAAGAGACCGGTGAAAATCCGGACGAGAAACCCGCCCCCCGCGCAGTGGTCGCGATCCACGCTGCGGGCTTGACCGAATCGCGCAGGCCGCGAAGCTTCGCGGCCTGTGCCACGCGGGCGTAGTTTAGTGGTAAAACTCCAGTTTTCCAAACTGGCCTCGAGGGTTCGATTCCCTCCGCCCGCTCCAGGCTTCGACACAGCGCAGCGCGGGTGAAGCACGCCTTGCGAAACTGCCACCGCAGCAAGGGCACGCAGTGCGCCGACCCACGAGGCTACGCCCCCACGGCGGGGAAAGGGACGGCCTTCAGTAAGTTTTCCAAGGCCACTGCACGCACCCGTCGACATCGCGAATCAAGGCGAAGTCGGTTTTCCCTTTCAGCACGAAGGGCAGCACTTCGACTTCCCGTGGCAACAGGGCGCGGGCGGCGTGCCAACTCTTGCCGCTCACATAAACATCGTCGACGAGCAGCACCCGCCGCCACGCTCCCAGATCGGGGACCGGAGAAAGCAGTTTCGGCTCGGCGAAGCGCGGTGTGTTCGTCTCATCGCGGTAGTTGAGAGCGATCAGTTTCATGTCCACGCCGAGGCGTTGCGCCACGAGCGCCGCGGGCACCACGCCACCGCTCGCGATCCCAATCACGCCCTCGATTCCGGCGGGAAATTGCCAGTGCGTGAGGCGCGTGGCGATGGCGGTGAAGGCAAGTGGCGTCATGACGTGCGAGAAGTTGCATCGACCACACGCTCGTCGCAATCACACTCTCCCGCGTGAACCTCGTTCTCTTCGAACCAGCTGAAATCGACCGTCCGCTGCCGCGCACCGATCGCCGTGCCGTGCACGTTCTCGATGTGCTGCGACGCAAGGTCGGCGACACCTTCGATGCCGGCGTCATCAACGGTCCCCGGGGCAAAGCCACACTCGTCGCGCTCGATGCCAGCGCGCTCACGCTTTCATTCGCCGCCGAAAGTTCACCGTCCGCCGTCGAGCCCATCACGCTCATCGTGGGTCTGCCGCGTCCCCAGACTGCCCGCGACATTTTGCGCGATGCCACGACGCTCGGCGTCAGCGCGATCCATTTTGTGCGCACCGAGAAGGGTGACATCAACTACGCGCAAAGCTCGCTCTGGTCGTCGGGCGAGTGGCGCCGGCACGCCATCGCCGGGGCCGAGCAGGCCTTCTCCACTCACGTGCCCGAAATCACTCACGGGCTCAGTCTCGCGCAAGCGATTGCCACGCTGCCGGCGGTCGCCACGCGCCTCGCCTTGGACAACTACGAGTCCCCCTCTGCACTCGGCCAAGGCATCTTCCCCGCAAAAGAGGTCGTCTCGCTCGCAATCGGCGGCGAACGCGGCTGGTCGGCCACGGAACGCGATTTACTGCGCGCGCAAAATTTCGCCCTTGTGCATCTTGGCTCACGCGTGCTCCGCACCGAGACGGCCTGCACCGCGGCGATCGCGATTATTCGGGCGAAACTGGGTTTGTTGTAGTTGCGGCCGTTCGGCGGAAAAATCCCACCGTCGGCTGGCGCGCGCCTTTGCCGAGCCGCTTCAGTAGCGTCCAACCTTCGGGCGCGAGTTCGAGTTCGCCCGGATATTCAAAGACCACGAGCGCGTCTGGTTTTGGCACGAGCAACTCGGCGAGCCGCGCATACAACATCGGCGCGATTTCAGGGATGATTTCCCAAGGCGGATCGATGAAGACCAAATCCGGCACGCCCCCGCCGCCCGACCCTGAGCCAGTCGCAGGACCAGAGGGCGCGTTGCGCGCGTCGGCCTGCATCACAGCGAGGCCGCGCGTGTCGCGGCCCAGGCTTTTGCAAACCGCCTCGATATTTTTCCGCACACAGGCCGCCGCCTTTGGACTCTGTTCGACGAACACGCCGCCCGCGGCACCGCGACTCAGCGCTTCGAGCCCATAGGCCCCGCTGCCGGCAAACAAATCGAGGAAACGCGCATCGACCACCCGCGCGCCGAGGCTGGAGAACACGCCCTGCCTCATGCCATCCGTCGCGGGTCGCGTGCGGTCGCCCTTCGGCGCGACGAGCATGATGCCCCGCGCCGCTCCGCCGCTTATGCGCATGAGAGGCGCAGTTGCGCGAGGTGAAATTCGGGATTCATAGGTGGCCACGCGATGAGACCGCCGCTTTCCGATCACTTCAACGGGAAAACCTTTTTTCAACCCCACCACGCCTTCGCCGGCGGCCTGCGCGAATTCTGGCGCTGGAAGCTGAACGCGAAGCCCAAACCGTGGCCCCGGCAAATCGCGCTTGAGCCGCAGCCCAAACCCAAGCCGCCCGCGCCGGGTGGGATTACCGCGACGTGGATCGGGCACGCGACGTTTCTCCTCCAGACCCCCCGCCTCAACATCCTTTTCGATCCGGTTTTTTCCGATCGGGTGAGTCCGGTGAAGTGGGCGGGACCGCGGCGCGTGCACCCACCGGGCATCGCCCTCGCCGACCTACCGCGGATCGATGCGGTGCTGCTCAGCCACGATCACTACGATCATTGCGACGTGTCGTCGTTGCGGGTGCTGGCCGCACGCCATGATCCCCTGTTTGTCGCACCGTTGCGCCACCGCGACCTGCTCGCCTCCGCTGGCGCGCGTCGGATTGTCGAACTCGACTGGTGGCAGAACCACGACCTGGCCGAAGATTGCTCGATTGCGCTGACGCCTTCGCAACATTGGAGCAATCGCATCGGGACGCCGCGCAATCACCGGCTCTGGGGTGGCTTCTTCCTAAACGTCGGCCAGCGCAGCGTCTGGTTTGTGGGCGACACCGGCTATGACGGGGAAATTTTCCGCGCCGTTCGCCAGCGCTGTGGCTCGCCGGACCTCGCCCTGGTTCCCATCGGAGCTTATGAGCCGCGGTGGTTCATGGCCCCGATGCACATCAATCCGGCCGAAGCCGTGCAATTGCATCGCGACTTGGGCGCGCGGCTCAGCGTCGGCATGCATTGGGGCACCTTTCAGCTCACCGACGAAGGCCGCGACGAGCCGGTCGAGGCGCTCGCCGCCGCCCGTGACGGGGCCGGGCTGGCCGCGGACGAATTTCGCATCGTGGCCCCGGGTGGTAGCGTAGAGATGTAGGGGCACCAATGACCCGAAACCGGGAATGAGCGCGCCAAACGGAACTCTTTTGCCCTTCCGCAGTTCAGACACGGCCAACATAGCGTTTGCACCCCACTCCCTCCAAGCCAACCTCCCTTCATCTCACTGCCCATTTTTCGCCTGCGGCTGACCGCGGGCCATCATGTGCAGCGCTTCCGAATGTTTGAATTGCCTGCGAATTTCCGGCCTGTCTCCGCCCTGCTCGGCCTAGCCGCCGCAGCTGGAGTCGCGTGGGCGCAGCCGGCGGACCGGGAGAACAACGTCTGGCCGATTACCGTGAGCTACGGCGAAACGGCGGGACGCACGACTGCCTGGACCGGGGCCGGGCCGTTTTTATTCCGCAAGCCTGCGACCGAAGCCGAGGGCGGCACCACCAGCGGTCTTCGCCCATTTTGGGTGCAGCAGCACAACGCGCAGGATGAGTTTCGCGCCGGATATTTTCTCTACCCGTTGCTCAGCTATCGCGTCGACGAGACGACCTTTCAGTGGAGCTTCTTCGAACTCATCCGTCGCTGGGGTCGCCGGGCCGGGGCGCCGGCGCCCGTCAGCACATTTGAACCGCGCGACGAGTTTGAAGTGTTTCCCTTCTGGTTCTCGCGCACCTCCGGCGATCCCGCGCTGAGCTACCGCGCGCTCTTTCCGATCTACGGCACGGTGAAAAACAAACTCACCTTCGAGCGTCTCTCCTGGACGCTGTTTCCGCTCTATGTCGAAAACGAGCGACGCGGTGCCATCACCTCCTACGCCCTGTGGCCGGTCTTTCGCCGCACGCGTGGGACGGCGCAGGGTTGGGGCGTTTGGCCGCTCTACGCCTACGTCGAGCGGCCCGGTGTCTCGCGGCACGAGAGCTTCCTTTGGCCGTTTGGGTTCAATTCCACCCGCCAGCCCTCGCCCGACGATCCGGCCGGCACGCCGCCGCGCCGGGATATCGGCGTGCTGCCGTTTTACAGCCGCAGCACCGGACCCGGTTTCATCAACGAAGACTACGGGTGGCCGTTTTTCGGTTACACCGACCGCACGCTGCCGAAGGTATACCACGAGAACCGCTACCTCTGGCCCTTGTTCATGCAGGGCCGCGGGGAGCAGCGCTACGTGAACCGCTGGGCTCCTTTCTACAGCCACTCAATCGTAAAGGGTTACGACAAGACCTGGCTCGTTTGGCCGATCCTGCGCTACGCCGAGTGGGCCGACGGCTCCGTAGCCCGCCAGCGCACCCAGTTTCTCTATTTTATCTATTGGAATGAGGAGCAGCGTCGCGTCGGTCGACCCGATGGCCCCGCCGCCTCGCTCACGCACTACTGGCCCTTGCTCAGCAATTGGGAAAACGGCACCGGCCGTCGCCAGTGGCAGTTTCCCAGTCCGCTTGAGGTGTTTTTCCCCGGCAACGAAAAGGTCCGCCTCGCGTGGTCGCCGTTCTTCACCCTCGCCCGCCACGATCAGCGCGCCCCCGGCGACCACCGCACTGCCCTACTCTGGAACGCGGTCACGTGGGAGCGCCGCACCGCCGAGGAGCGCAGCGAATTTCACCTCGGTCCGCTGCTCAGCGTCACCCGGCAAGCCGCTGACCAGCGCATCGCGATCGGCAAGGGGCTTTTCGGCTTCCGTCGCACGGCCGACAAAGGCTGGCGAATGTTCTGGTTAGATTTTCCCGCAAAAGCGGCTACTGCTAAGTCCCCGTCCCAGTGACATGAACCAACTGATCCGTATTCTCGAAGGTATCGGCAGCACGCTGCAGCTCCTGCTGCGCAGCGCCCGCTACGTGCCCAGTCTGCCGCGGCAGTTCGGGCGCTTCATCGAACAGTGCTATCTCATCGGCTACACCACGCTGCCGATCGTCGCCATCCTCAGCTTTTTCATCGGCAGCGTGCTCGCGCTTCAGGCGGGCTATTCGATGCAGGATTTCGGCGCCAAGCACCTCATCGGCTCCCTCGTCGGTCTCTCGATGGCCCGCGAACTCGGCCCGGTAATGGTGGCAATCTTGCTCGCCGGTCGGGTCGGCTCGGCCATCGCGGCGGAACTCGCCTCGATGAAGGTTTACCAGGAGATCGATGCGCTCGTGACGATGAACATTCCGCCGGCGCGCATGCTCGTGATGCCGCGCCTCGCGGCCGCCCTCTTCATGGTGCCGGTGCTCGCCATCGTCGCGAACCTCGTCGGCTGGTTCGGGGGCGCCATCGTCTGCAGCACGACCGATTACATCGGGATCGAGCCTTCGACGTATTTTGCCACGATGCGGAGTTCCATGAAGTTCAAGGATGTCCTCAACGGCCTCATCAAGGCCGAGGTCTTCGGCTTCGTGGTGGTGCTCGTCTGCTGCAACATCGGCCTCAACACCCGCGGCGGCCCGCGCGAGATCGGCGCCTCCGTGACCCGCGCGGTGGTCGTCTCGCTCATTCTTATTCTGGTGCTCGATTACTTTGTCACCAAGGCCCTCCTCTGAGTATGTCCACGCCCGAAACCAGTTCCACCCGCAGCCCATTCTCCGCCGCTGAAAAACCGGCGGTCGGCGTCACGGTCGAGGATCTCTCGAAAAGCTTCGGCACTTTCGAAGTGCTGAAAAACGTGTCTTTCGCCGTCGCGCCCGGGGAGATTTTTGTGCTCATGGGCCCGAGCGGCTCGGGCAAGAGCGTGCTTTTGAAACATATCGTCGGGCTGGAGCTTCCGACCTCCGGTCGCGTGACAGTCGATGGCCGCGACGCCGCCGCCGAAGACACGCGCGAGCACGTGCGTATGGCCCTCGTGTTTCAGGCCGGCGCGCTTTTCAACTCGATGAGCGTCTACGACAACCTCGCGCTCTACCCGCGCGAGCACCGCGCCGCCAACGAGGCGGGTATCCGCGAAAAGGTCATGCGCGCCCTGCAAATCCTCTCCCTCGAAAACGCCGCGCAGAAGTCCCCCTCCGACCTCTCCGGCGGCATGCGCAAACGCGTCGCGATCGCCCGCGCCCTGGTGATGGAGCCCCAGCTCATGCTCTACGACGAACCCACCAGCGAACTCGATCCCGTTATGGCGGCCACCATCATCGAGATCATCGCCACGCTGAAGGAGGAATATCACGTTACCTCGATCGTCGTCTCGCACGACCGCGAGCTCGCGCTCAACATCGCCAACCGCGTCGGCATCCTCATGGGCGGCCGTCTCGTCAGCCTCGGCACGCCCGCCGAACTGGCCGCGCCGAAAGATCCGCGCGTCGCCGAGTTCTTAAACCCGAAGATCGATGTGAAGAATCCCCGTTTCAAGCAACTGGAGACATAAACCATGAACAACCTACAACAAACCGCCCGCGTCGGACTTTTCTTTCTCCTCGGCCTCGCTCTCACGTGGGTGACCTTCGAGACGCTGAACGGCGGCAAAATCCTCAAGGACGAGGGCTATGCCCTGACCGCCGGCTTCGAGAGCCTGAAAGAGCTCAAAGAAGGCGACGAAGTGCGCATGGCCGGTGTGCGCATTGGCGAGGTGCGGTCGACCCGCCTCGCCGGCCGCCGGGCCGAGGCAATCCTGCGAATACATCCCGAGGTCATAATCAAGAGCGACGCCACCGCCAGCATCGTCACGGCCGGACTAATCGGCACCAACTACATCGGGGTCGATCTCGGCACCGCCGGCGCGCCCGATCTCGTGCCCGTGGAGAGAACCCGCTCCCCGCGCAGCTTTTTGTCGCGTGTGCTACCGTTTCTCCAGCCGGAGCCTGCTCCGATCGCCGAGATCCACACCAAGACCGCCGCCGATCTCAATTCCATCATGGCCCAGATTGGCCAGCTCGGTCAGAAACTTGAGAGTTCGCTCGGCAGCCTGGGCACCGCTTTTGCCGGCGACGGCAAAAACCCCGGCCTGATTCAAAAAATCGACGGCCTCGTGACCGACAACCGCGAGAAACTCACCGCCACGATGAGCAATATCCAGCAAGTCACCGACAAATTAAACAAGGGCGACGGCACGCTCGGCAAACTCATCAATGGCTCGCAGCTCCACGACGAACTCATCGCCAGCATCACCGAAATCAAGGGCAGCGTTGCCGAGGCGAAAACCTTCATCGCCAATGCGCAGTCGATCCTTGAGGAGGTGAAACAAGGCAAAGGCACCCTCGGCGCGCTGGTCTTCGACCAAAAGGCGGGCGACGATATCAAATCCGCAATCGCGACCATCCGGATCGTTTCGGATAAAATCTCCCGCGGCGAAGGCACGCTGGGTAAACTTCTGAACGACGACAGCCTGTTCCGCGATACGCAGTCGATCATGAAGAAGGCCGACCGCGCCCTCGATAGTCTCGATGACACCGGCCCGATCACCGCCGTCGGCGTCGTTTACCGCGGGTTGTTCTGAAGCAGGGCAGGCTGCCATCCTGCCTCGTTCCGCACCCTGCGTCGAAGCGGAGGCGAACGCACGCGGTCTCCCGCTGTCCCGCGAGTGGACGATCAAAACCAATTCGTGTAGGGCGGGGGCGCCGAACCCCACCGGGCCAATGGCCCCGTGCAAAAAGGCGGGGTCAGGAGGACCCCGCCTACAACGACATAAATCCTGCTGAGCGCAGGCTAAAGGCCCGTCCTGGCGTCAGATTTTCGGTCCGCCCTGCGCAAGGTTGCGCGCGCGGAGGCGGAGGCCATTGAGGCGGATGAAGCCGGTCGCGTCGCTCTGGTTATACCAGCTCTTCACCCCCTCCATCGACGCGATCTTGTCGTCGTAGAGGGAGTATTTCGATTTCCGGCCGCAAGTAATGATGTTTCCCTTGTAGAGCTTCAAGCGAACCGTGCCCGTCACGAAGCGCTGACTCTCGTCGATCATCGCTTGGAGCATCTCGCGCTCAGGCGCGAACCAGAAGCCGTTGTAAACGAGCTCGGCGTATTTCGGAATAAACCCGTCGCGCAGATGGAGCACTTCGCGGTCGAGCGTGAGCGACTCCACCTGACGATGAGCCTGCATGAGAATCGTGCCACCCGGGGTCTCGTAGACCCCACGAGACTTCATACCCACGAAACGATTCTCCACGAGATCGACGCGGCCGATGCCGTGCTTGCCACCAAGTTTGTTGAGCACCTTCAACACGCCCGCCGGCGAGAGTTTTTTGCCGTTCACCGCGGTGCAGTTGCCCTTCACGAAATCCAGTTCGACGTATTCCGCCTTGTTCGGCGCGTCCTCCGGCGAGACGGAGAGCTTGAACATACCCTTGTTCGCCTGCGTCGTCGGATCGAACCAAGGATCTTCGAGGATGCCGGCCTCGTAGGAAATGTGCAGGAGGTTTCGATCCATCGAATACGGCTTCTTGAGCGAGGCCTCGACCGGGATCTTGTTTTTCGCGCAATACGCGATCATCTCGGCGCGGCCCGGGAACTCGTCGCGGAATTTCTCGATTTTCCACGGCGCGAGAATCGTGAGCCGCGGATCGAGCGCCATATAGGTGAGTTCGAAGCGGCACTGGTCATTACCCTTGCCCGTAGCGCCGTGGGCGACCGTGTCGGCTTTCTCCTTCTGCGCGATCTCGACCTGCGCCTTGGCAATAAGCGGACGCGCGATGGAGGTGCCGAGATAATACTGCCCTTCGTAAATCGCGTTGGCACGGATCATCGGATAGATGAAGTCGCGCGCAAACTCCTCGGTGAGGTCGAGGGTGTAGTGCTTCGACGCCCCGGTCGCACGCGCCTTCTGCGGAAGCCCCTTCAGCTCTTCTTCCTGGCCGATATCGGCCGCGAAGGTGACGATTTCGGCGTCATAGGTTTCACGGAGCCATTTGACTATAACGGACGTGTCGAGGCCGCCCGAGTATGCGAGGACGATTTTCATGGAGAAGGTGCCAGTGTGGGCAATCCGACTCGCACCGCGCAAAAGAAAAACGTTCCAAGCTTTCGGACCGCGAAACTGCGCAGATCGTTCGTAGGGCTACGAATTTGGAACTTAACTGGCTCTTTACTCCCACAAGTTTGCCCAGATCGCCCCGCGCCCCGATACTAGTTCGGTCAGCGAATATTATTCATACATCATAATGTCAGGGTCATTCCATGCATTCCATCAAATCCTGTGCGCCGCCGCGGCGTGCGGCCGGCTTCACCCTCGTCGAGATCATGGTTGTAGTCGTGATCATCGGCCTGCTCGCCGTCCTCGCGCTTCCGGCCTTTAGCAAGTCCCGTCAGTCGTCTCAAAACAACCGTTTCATCTCGGACCTGCGCGTTTTCGCGCAGGCCTTCGAGAATTTCTCCCTGATAAACGGTGCGTGGCCGCCGAACAGCGGTAGCGGCACGGTCCCGACCGGCATGGCCGGAGAAATTCGCCACGCCAATTGGACCAAAGCCAACTCGGTCGGTGGCCTCTGGAATTGGGACCTCAACAATTCAGGGGTGGTCGCTGGCATCGCGACCACCACTGTCACCGCCACCGATCTACAAATGACGATGATCGACCGACGCATCGACGATGGCGACCTGACCACCGGCCTGTTTCGCAAGGTCGGCACCCGCTTCATCTACATCCTCGAGGAATAGCCCGGCGGCGCGGCCGAGCGCGAATTATCGCTTCTTCGCCAACACCGCCAAAATCGCCTTCTGCATGTGCAGACGGTTTTCCGCCTGTTCAAAAATGATTGAGCGCGGGCTCGCGAGCACCTCGGCCATGACTTCCTCGCCTTCATGCGCGGGCAGGCAGTGCATGAACAACGCGTCGCGCTTCGCCGCGGCAAAGACTTTCCCCGTGACCGCGTAGGGCGACATCAGGCGAATTCGTTCCTTGGTTTCCTCTTCCTTGCCCATGCTCACCCACACGTCGGTATAAACGACATCCGCATCCCGCACTGCCACGAACGGATCGGTCGTGAATTCGTAGCTCGCCTTCGGATCGTAGCCCTCGCGCGCGAGCAACGCATTGCACTCCGCGGACGGCGCGAAGCCCTTCGGTCCGGCGAGCGCGATTTTCATCCCGAAAAGATTCGCGCCCAAAATCCACGAGTTCGCCATGTTGCACGCCGTATCGCCGAGAAACGCGATCTTCCGGCCGCGCAACGAATCGACGAGCGCCTTGCCCGTCGCGCCCTTCGCCCACCGCTCCGCCATTGAAAACGCATCCGCGTAAATCTGGCACGGGTGCAGAAAATCCGTGAGCGCATTGATCACCGGCACACTGCCCGCCGCCGCGAGCCGCTCGACGTCGCTGTGATCAAAAGTCCGCACGATCAAGCCATGCACAAACCGCGAGAGCACGCGCGCGCTGTCCTCAATCGTCTCGCCGCGCCCGAGCTGGATGTCGTTGCGGTTGAGGAAAAGCGGATTGCCCCCGAGCTCGTGGATGCCGACCTCAAACGAGACGCGCGTGCGCGTGGAGGACTTCGAAAAAATCATCGCCCACGTCTGCCCGGCGAGCGGCTTCGGTGCCGAACGCTTTCCCCGCGACCGCTTCAACGCCCGCGCCAGCGCAAACAGCTTCGGCAACTCGGCCCGCGCAAAGTCGGTTTCTTTGAGGAAGTGCTTCATGAGAAGCGGACGGATGTAAGCGGCCCCAGCACGGCGCACGAGGGAAATATTACTGGCCGCTCGGCACCGGTGGCGCGGGAAACCAGTGTTTCCTCGCCGCCGCACGACCGAGCGCCGCGTTGCCGCAGCGGATCACCAGCGCCTGATAAAACGGCTGCGCTGCCTGCGGGTCACACGCCTGGAGCCAGCCGCCGGCGGTGGCAAGAATCTGCGCCGTCTCGTCGGAATCGTTGGGCAGCAGTGAGGCGGACCACCACGCCAGCTCAGCCGCGCGATAACGGTAGTGAAAACGTTTCGCCGGCGCGTTCTGTTTCTCCAGTCGCGTCAACTCCACGCTCGTCGGGGCGCACACTCCCCCCCTGAGTGCCCGGTCCGTTGGGCCGCGCCTCTGCCGAGGGGTCGGTTTCGAAAAGTCCTTCCCCTATTCGCCAGTCGGGCTCCAGTTCCATGCCGAGCAATTGCATTCCGTCCTTGCGCACGATTTTCGCCGCATTCCAAAACACCTCGGCCCGCACCGTCGTCGGCTTCGCGACATCGAAGACATCGTGCACCGCGACCACGTAGGCGTGATAGGTCGCACGCATTTCTGGGGAGAAATAGTTCTCCGCTCGTTCCGTTTTTCCCGCGCGCGCCAGTCTCCGCGCCAGCAGATGTGGGAGTTGCATCGCCGGATCTTCCGGTCGTCCCCACGAGGCGGTCGCAAATTTCACCGGTGCCATCGCCACCGGCCGGTCAACGCAGGCCTCGAGCTCGGCGAGCGTCATCACCTTCTCCGCGACAAACGCCGCGTCTTCCCAGTGCCCGCCGTTCAGCGCGGCGTTCAACGCCCCGTTGAAATCGTTCTGCGCCAGGCAAACGCGTCCGAGTTCGGCATTGATTTGGGCGCGATGCGCCTCACCCAGTTGCGCGCTCTCGAGCGCCGTCCGCAAAAACTTTTCGCCGCCGCGAAGATTGCCACTGCGCAGCGTCAGTTTCGCCCGTATCCACTGCGCCTGGGGCGAATCGCCCGACGCGATGTCCGCGCCACTTGCATGCGTCCGCTCGTCCACGAAATTTCCGCCGCCAGCACACAACACCCGTCGAGCTGCGGCTGAAAATTCCGCAACGAGTCGGCGACTTCGGCCCCGAACGCCTTTGCCAGACGTAAGCCTCGCGCGTCCCCGCAAAAAGCGAAACCGCGCCAATCCACAAGCCAGCGATCCAACGAAGGCTCATGAATCGCGACCTGAGCGTTTCGGCCAGCTCACCCTTTCGCTGCCAGCGCCGCGCGGAAAATTTCCACGCTCTTCGCGAGTTCCTCGGCCGTCGCGTTGAGCGGCGGGAGGAGGCGGACGACGTTGCCGCCGGCGCTGGGCGCGAGCAGACCGCGCTCCCGCAGTGCCGCAAGATAGGGCGCGGGATCGCCCGTCATCTGCACGCCGACGAGGTAGCCGAGGCCGCGCAGACCACTGACGTGCTTCGGAAAATCCACCGCGAGCTGGCGCAGCGCCGCGTGCCACGGGGCGCTTTGGATGCGCACTTTTTCCAGCAGTTTATCGCGCTCGATCACATCGAGCACGGCGAGCGCGGCGGCGCACGCGAGCGGCGTGCCGCCGAAGGTCGTCCCGTGGTTGCCCGGATGAAACAACTCCGCGTGTTTTTCCCGCACCCACATCGCGCCAATCGGGAAACCACCGCCGAGGCCCTTCGCCATCCCGATCGCGTCCGGGGTGACACCGGCGTATTCAAACGAATAAAATTTCCCCGTGCGCCCGATGCCGCACTGCACTTCGTCGAGCAGGAGCAGAAGATTGTGTTTGTCGCAGAGCGCGCGCAACCCCAGCAGAAACTCGGTTGAGCAGGGATTGATGCCGCTCTCGCCCTGAATCGTCTCGACGAAGATCGCGGCGGTGTCCGCGTCGACCAGCGAGGCGAACGACTCGAGGCTGTTCAGCTCGCCGAAGGAGAAGCCGGCGACCATCGGCTTGAAGCCCTTTTGGATTTTTTCCTGCGGCGTCGCACTCATGCCGCCAAAGGTGCGGCCGTGAAAGGCGTTTTTCGCGCAGATGATTTTGTAGCACTTGCCGTCTACGCCGCCGGCTTTCTGCACGCCGTGCAGCCGCGCGAGTTTGATGAGCGCTTCGTTGGCCTCGGCGCCGCTGTTGCAGAAAAATACCCGGCCCGGCCCGGCGTAGCCGACGAGGCGACGCGCGAGTTCCCCCTGCTGCGGGTTGCGAAAAAGATTACTAACGTGAATCAGCTCCCCCGCTTGTCGCTGCACAGCCGCGACCCAATGAGGATGACAGTGTCCGAGCGCACTCACGGCTATACCGGAGGTGAAATCGAGGTAAGCGTTGCCGGCGTCGTCCCACACTTGGGCGCCGCGACCGCGGACGAGCGTAAGCGGGGCGCGCGCGTAATTCTT
>JANOAF010000454.1:0-6165 GCA_031411015.1 Opitutaceae bacterium
TGCCGGATTTCTGCCGCATGCCGCTGTTGTTGAGCCGAATCGTTCCGGCACCCGCTGCACCGTGCGTGAAGGTCGTGTCGAACTGGCCCGGCGCCACGCTGTTCACCAGAAAGGTCAGCATGCGGTTGCTCAGCTCCGCATCGAAGAACGCCCACTGAAACGAGAGCGAAATGCGATCGTTGCGCGCGAGCTTGTAGTCCGCGGTGAGGCCGAACGAGGTGCGCTTGCTGAACTTGTTGGCGTCCTGCACGGCATAGTCGGAGACGTAGGGCTTATCCACGGTGCTGTCGGGCAGCGTGCCGCCATTCGTCGTCGAGCTCACGCCGCGCCAGATGATCTGCGAGAAGTCCTCACTCGTATATTGATTGCTGTGCGCGCCCGAGACGGTGAAGCCGAAGCGCTTGTTCACCGGCACCACCCACGAGAAATCGAAACCCGGCTTGATCTTGTGCGTGGGCGTCACGCGCGGGCCGGGCGTCTTGTTCCAGTCGCGGTAGTTGTCCTTCATCATCAGGAACACGCTCGTGTTGAGTTGCGGCCGCGAGCGCTCGAAGGCGCTGCGCGGCACCATGTTGATCGAACCGGCGAGTGCGGAGCCGGGCGATTCCGGCGTCGGCGAGTGGTGCACCTCAAAGCGAGCGATGTTGTTCACCGAGGTTTGCTCCAGCTCAACACTGCGCGACGTGCCCGACGACGCGGCGCTCGCCAGGCTGAAGCCGCCAATTGTGATCGGCACGTTGTTCGACGGCACGCCGTTCATCGAAATCGTGCGCATGTCACCGCCGCCCGTATCGACCGTGATCCCGGGAAGAAATTTCAGGAAATCGCCGGCGTTGCCCTCGACGACCGCGCCGAATTCGTCGGCCGAGACGACGTTGACGATGTTGGCGGCGAACCGCTGCTCGTTGATCGCGATGGCGGCGGCGTCCATCACCTTCGAGGTGGCGACGACAAACTGATCGAGTTTCACCACGGTGCCGGTCTTGTCGTTGGCAGGTCGTGGCGCGCCGACGGCGAGATTGAAGTCCCGCTGCACCGTCGCACCCGCGGCCACGGCCACGCTGTCGGTCTGCCCGGCGAGACCGGTGTAGAAAATCTTGAGGCGAGCCATCCCGGCGGGAATGCCGGTGAGGCGGTATTGTCCGCTGGAGTCACTGAACGCCTCGAGCGTGGTGCCTTCCACGGTTACGCGGGCGCGCTCGATGTATTCGCCGTTGGCCGGATTGAAAACACGGCCTTCAATCGTGCCGGTCGCGGGGGATTGGGCGCTGGCGGCGGCCGTGGCAAGCAGGAGGCCGACGGCCGTTGGAAAAAACAGGAAGAACGAACGCAGAATATTCATGGGCTCACGAGGTAGTAGCTGAAGACGCAGGTAATTTTTCAGGCCAAATTGTTTTTGAGATCCACGCCACGCCGAGCGTTACGACCGTTCCAATCAACGTGAACCATGGCCAGAAGACCTCGACGGGCTTGTGGTCCGCCGTCTCGCCAAACGTTGCCATCCACCACCCCTTCGTCGCCGAGATGTTGGCGGGCCAGTAAATGAGGTTCATCACGATGACTGACGCCGTCATCCCAATCATCGTGGCGCGCGCGCCGAGCCGGCGCCAGAAGAGCGCGATGAAAAGCGAGCCGAGTAGCGCGCCCGCGGTGAGGCCGCGCAGCGAGAAGGCCGCGTTGAGCACGAACGTCACTTCGCGGGTGAGCCATGCGGTGAAAACGAGCACGGCCGCCCAAAACACGGTCGAGTATTTGCTGAAGCGCAGGAAGAAGTCCTCGTCTCGACCCTTCACCATCTGCCGGATGAAATCCATGGTCGAGACCGACGCCAGCGACGTGATCGCGGAGCTGATCGATGACATCGCCGCCGAGAGAATCGCAACGATGAGGAAGCCCTTCAGGATGTGCGGCACCTCTGTCATCATGAAAATAGGAAAGATGAAATCCACCGACTTGATCCCCGGTCGCGCCTCCGGGAGTGGGATCTGAAACGGATGCCCTGTGCCTTGGTAGAAAACCCAGAGCATCACGCCCACGAGGAGAAACGTGAGCATGAGCGGGAAAATCAGCACCGCGCTCAAGGTGAGGGCCTTCCGCCCATCGGCCACGGTGCCGCAGGCGAGCACGCGTTGCACGATGAGCTGCTCCGCACCGTGGGTGGAGAGCACCATCACCGTCCCGCCAATTATACCCATCCAGATATTGATCGGCGCGGAAAACGTGAAGTGAGTGTTGAGCCAGACCAATTTTCCCGCCTCTCCGGCCTTCGTCATCGCCGCAGTCCAGCCGCCGTCGATGAGCGTGGGAATGTAGAAGAGCGCAAACAACCCGCCCGCGAGGAAGAGACCGAACTGCACGGCATCCGTCCAAATCACGGCCTTTACCCCGCCGATGTAGGTGTAAACCAGCGAAAGCCCCACGAAGATGAGAATGGCCCCAAGGATCGGATCGACGAGGCCGCCCAGGCTGCACACCTGTTCGCCAAGCAGGAGCCGGATCGGGATGCACGCGACGAACACGCGCACACCGGCCGCCATCGTTTCGAGAAAAAGAAAAAATGCCGCCGCCAGCCGCCGCGGTCCGCGCCCGAGATGCGTTTCGAGCAATTGGTAGGGCGAGTAGATTTCGCCGCTCAGGTAGTGCGGCACCATCACGACCGCGAGGATGATGCGGGCGATCACGTAGCCCACGATCATCTGGATGAACATGATGTTCCCCCCGTAGGCGATCGCGGGCACGCCGATGATGGTGAGCGCGCTCGTCTCGGCCGCGACGATGGAGACGCCGATACCCCACCAGGGGATGTTTTTACTCCCGAGAAAATAGTCGCGCGTGTTGCGCTGGTCCTTCCCGAACCAGACGCCCAGCCAGATAATGCCGCCGAGGTAAGCGAGGATGACGACCCAGTCGCCGACGTTGAAGTAGCCGTTCATGAGGGGTGGAGTGATGCAGCGGAAACGGTCGTGATGTGGCGAGGGGATTTCGATCTGAATTCAAAAGCCAGAAAGCCAGGAACTCTGAATTCATGGCTTTCTGGCTTCTGAATTCAGCTTGGTTCGATCGATTTGAACGATTGGCAGAAATTGCCTTTCTCGGGCTGCCGCCCCTGACTCCCGGTTTCCTCATGCTTCGACGTTTTCTTTTTTTGGTTTCCGTCTTCGCGTGTGCGCTGGCGCTTCCGACGACGCACGCGCAAATCCCCGCGGCCTTCAAACAGCTCCGCGTGGGCAAGGCCGTCGTGTCGCTGCCGGCGAATTGGACTACCCTTGGGCCGGAGGTTCCCGTGTGGCTGCACCTGCACGGTGCGCCGGCGGTGGTGGAAACCAATTTCGCGGCCATGGGCGCGCCGGGCGTGCTCGTGAGTATCACGCTGCCTGGTCTCTCGAAGGTCTACGCCGATCACTTCGCACCGCCGAACGCGTTTCCGGATCTTCTGCGTGACGTCGAGACGGCGCTGCGCAGCGAATCATCGGCGCAGCCGTGGCGGGTGGGCCGGCTCACGGTTTCTTCGTTCAGCGCGGGCTTCGGCGGCGTGCGACAGATGCTGCGCGAGCCCGCAGCCTTCGATCGCATTGCCGCGCTCGTGATGGCGGACTCGATTTACTGCGGCTACAGCGGCGAGGTTGCGGCCAAGCGCGTGGACGAGGAATTGATGGCGGGCTTTCTCCGCTTCGCCCAGCTGGCGGGGGAGGGGAAGAAACGCCTGGTGATCAGTCATTCGCGGCAGGTGCCTGAAGGCTACGCGAGCACGACCGAGACGGCGAATTATCTCATCAGCAAACTGGGCGGCGAACGGACCGGCGACACGCAGGAGTGGCCCGGCGGACTTCGGTTGCTCAGCACGTTCGCTCTCGGGCAGTGCGAGATTCTCGGCTTCGACGGGGAAGGCCCCGAGGATCACATGCGGCATTTGCGCTCAATCGGGCTGTTGCTGGAGCGTGCCAAGGAAAAGCCCTTCGCGCTCGGGGCGAAGACCGTGGCCGAATTGCGCGCGCAAATTGAGGCACACGTCACGCAGGCGAAGTTCGCGCCCGCGCTCTGGGGCGTGAAGGCCGTGTCGCTCGAGACTGGGCGGACACTTTATGAGCACCATGCCGACCGGCTCCTGAGCCCGGCCTCGAACAGTAAACTCTACACCGGCGCGCTCGCGCTCGACGTGCTCGGGGCCGACTACCGGATCGTCACGCCGATCTTTGCGACCACCAAGCCGGACGGAGCGGGTGTCGTCAGCGGCGATGTGATTGTGAGCGGGCGCGGCGACCCGAGTTGGAAATCGGCGCAGCGGCGCGACGATTTTTGGAAGATTTTTGAGCCTTTCGTGGAGTCACTGCATCAAGCCGGCGTCCGACGGATCACCGGCGATCTGGTCGCGGATGCGACGTGGTTTCACGCGCTGCCCAACGGTGCGGGTTGGACCGCGGACGATCTCAACGACGACTACGGCGCGGAAGTTTCCGCGATCACGTTGGAGGACAATTTCGTCAACCTGCGGATCACTCCGGCCGAGCGGGTGGGGGAGCCGTGCGTGGCGACGATCGTGCAACCGCACTCGGGCCTCACGCTCGACAATCGCATGACCACGGTGGCGGCGGGGGCGCCGCGCGTCGTGATCCCCAAGCGGCTTTTCGATGAGAGCGTCGTGCGGCTGTTTGGGCAGTTGCCGCTCGGCGGGAAAGTCGAACTCACGGAAGCGACGGTGCCCCGGCCCGCGGCGTGGTTTGCCCGTGCGCTGAAAGTGGCGCTGGAGCGGCGCGGCATTCGCGTCGAAGGCGCGGCCCGCGGCGTGCGCTGGCCGGAGTCGTCGCCGCTGACGCCCGACCACGTGAAACTCTGCGAACTGATGTCGGTGCCGATGGCGGATCTCGTGAGCGCGTTCATGAAGCCGTCGCAGAATCTCGAGACCGATCTGATCTTCGACTACATCGGTGAATCGCGCCGCACGGCCGAGACGCCCGCGTGGCGCGACTCCGAACAGCTCGCGCTGGGCGCATTGCGCGAATTTCTACTCGCCCAGGGCGTGCGCGCGGACGACGTGCGCTTCGAGGAAGGCTCCGGACTCTCGCGCAACAATCTCACGACGGCCAACGCCACCGTGGCCCTGCTCACCGCGATGTCGACGCACCGCGCCGCGAAGGAGTTCACCGACTCGCTGCCGATCGCCGGGGTCGATGGCACGATGCGCCGCCGCTTGAAAGGCACGCCCGCGGAGGGCAACCTGCGCGCGAAGACCGGATCTTTGCGCTACTCGCGCGCGCTGTCTGGCTACCTCACCACGGCCGCGGGCGAACGCGTGGTTGTGAGCCTGATGCTGAACCGGCAGCCGCCGGCTTCTAGCGGCCGCAGCGTCGCGGATGAACTCGACGAAATCGTGCTGATGCTCGCGCGTTTCGCGGGACGTTCGTCGGCGGAGTAGCTCCGGACGTTGCCTCCGATGGAGCCAACGCCCCTCGCGCCGCCCGAACTTTCCGGCGTCGTGCTAACCACCGAGCGGGTCGTGCTCCGAAGAATTGTCAGCGATGATGCCGCATTTATTTTCGGCCTGCTGAATGAGCCCGCGTGGCTCCGCTTCATCGACGACAAAGGCGTGCGCACCCTCGACGACGCACGCCGCTACATCGCCACCGGCCCGCAGCCGATGTATCGCGAGCACGGCTTTGGTCTCTGGCTGGTCGAAACTAAGATGGGGGCGACGCCGATCGGGATTTGTGGACTCATCAAACGTCCGGGCCTTGAGGACGTGGATCTTGGTTTCGCCTATCGCGAGGAATTCCAAGGTCAGGGTTTCGCGCGCGAATCGGCCAGCGCTGCACTGCGCTATGCGAGGGAGGTTGTTGGCCTGAAACGCATCGTCGCGCTCACTGCGCTCGACAACGAGCGTTCGATTCGACTGCTCGAAAAACTCGGCTTCGCATTCGAGCGCATACTGCGACTCAAACCGGATGGGCCGGAGAGCCGTTTGTTCGCACTCACGCTCTCAGGGTGAGACGTGCCGTTGCGAACCTGGGCGCAAATCAGGGTTTGAGCAGTCGCGGAGCGACAGATCGACATGAGCCGTGGGGGTTGAGCCCCCCGCACGAACGGCCAAAAACCGCAGCGGCGCGGCGCGGCCCGTGAAGTGGGTCGGTTTGATGTAAAAGAGCTCCGCCCCGCCCAAAAACCACGCAA
>JANOAF010000455.1:0-2511 GCA_031411015.1 Opitutaceae bacterium
GGAGGCGCGCGAGCTTGAGGAGCGCCTCATCAGCCTCGCCGCCACTGTTGCAGAAAAACACGCGGCCCGGCCCGGCGTAGCCGACCAGGCGCCGCGCGAGTTCGCCCTGGTTCGGGTTGCGGAAAAGATTGCTGACGTGAATCAGCTCCGCGGCCTGGCGCTGCACGCTCGCGACCCAGTGGGGGTGACAGTGGCCCAGCGCGCTCACGGCAATGCCGGAGGTGAAGTCGAGGTAGGCGGTGCCCGCATCATCCCACACCTGTGCGCCCCGCCCGCGCACGAGCGTAAGTGGCGAGCGCGCGTAATTTTTCAGCACGTGCGCGTCGTAGAGCTCGGCCGTGTTGGTGCGAACGATGGAGGGCTGCGTCATTTTCGATTTTGGATTTTCGATTCTCGATTACGGATCGGCCAATCGAAAATCGAGCATCGAGAATCGAAAACCCGATCACCAGTTCACCCGGACGGGCCGCCGCTGTGCCGTCACCCGTGCACAATTTCAGTGCCGATGCCCTTGTCGGTGAAAATCTCGAGCAGCAACGAGTGCGGCAGGCGACCGTCGATGAAATGCACGCGCTGCACGCCTTCCTCCAGCGCGCGGATGGCGCTCTGCACCTTCGGTCGCATGCCCTTGTCGATCACACCCTTTCTCTTGAGGTCGTCCACCTGCGAGATTTTCAGGGTCGAGATGAGCGTGTCGGGATTTTTCGGATCAGCGAGGAGGCCGGGCACGTCACTCATATAAACGAGCCGCCGCGCCCGCAGCGCGCTCGCGACCCGGCCGGCGACGAGATCCGCGTTCACGTTGTAGGGCTTGCCGTCGTAGCCCTCGGCCACCGGCGAAATGATCGGGATGAAGCCCTCGCCGATTTCTTTTTTTATCAGCTTCACCTTCACCTCCGTCACGTCGCCGACGTAGCCGAGATCGATTTTGTTGCCATCGTCGTCCTCAGTGAGTTTCTGGCAGACGAGCACGGTATCACCAGGCAGGCCTTTGGGTTTGCCGTTCGCAGCGGCCACAGCGGCACAGACCTCCCGGTTGACGATTTCGTCGAGCGTCTTTTTCACGACGTTGATCGTCGCCTCGTCGGTGACGCGCAGGCCGTTGACGAAAGTCGCCTTCAAGCCGGATGATTCCATCGCCTTGGTGATCGCCTTGCCGCCGCCGTGGACGACGACGACGTTAATCCCGACGGCCGCGAGAAAAGCGATGTCGGTGGCGACGCGTGTGCGTGCGACGGGATCGGGATCGTCCATGAAGCTCCCGCCATATTTCATGACGAAAGTGGAGCCCCGAAAATCTTGGATGTAGGGCAACGCCTCGAGGAGGACCTTGGCCTTGGCAGTGACTTCAGCGACGTTCATCGGCATTCAAGGCGCGCGGCACAAGGCTGCGGGTAGAGGGAGAAAAGAGCGCTCACGTTTTACGAAGAGAAGTAGGACTAAGGCACACGCGGCGCGCATTTCCATAAAAATTTTCGTCGCGATGAAGATGTTGCCGCCGCGTCCAAAGCCGGGCGCGCGCCTCGGGATGAAAAATTCTTCTTCACACTGCCGCTTCGCATGCCCACTTCTCTCGCGTGCCCAGCACCAGTCTCGTCTTCGAAAACCGCGCCGCGCATCGTGCGTGGCTTGCCGCCAATTCCGCCCTGCCCACCGGCTTTCGCACCGGCGGCACACGCTTCGACTTCATGCCGCGCGAGGCCCCGAAGCCAGCGAAGATGACACTCACGCTCCTCACGCTCGATCAGCCGACGACGGCGTTTGCGGCGATGTTCACCCGGAATGCTTTTCCCGGCGCGCCCGTGATTGTCGGGCGCAAACGGCTCGGTGAGCCCACGCTTGGCGCGATCGTCATCAACAACAAGATTTCCAACGTCTGCGCGCCCGGTGGGATCGAGGCCTCAGAGCAAATCTGTAGCGCCGCGGCCACGCTCCTCGGATTTTCCCCGACGCAAATCCTGCCCTGCTCGACCGGCGTCATCGGCTGGACGCTCCCGGTTGAAGCGATCATCGGCGCGCTGCCCCAAGCGGTGAGCACGCTCGCGGGCGAGTCGATTTTGCCCGCGGCCGAAGGCATTGTGACGACGGATCTTTATCCGAAGGTGCGGCGCGCGACCGTCGGTGCCGGTAGCATCGTCGGCATCGCCAAGGGTGCGGGCATGATCGAGCCCAACATGGCGACGATGCTCGTCTACATCCTTACCGACATCGCCGTGCCGCGCGCCGAACTCCGACCGATGCTCGCCCGCGCGGTCGATGCCAGCTTTAACGCCATCAGCGTCGATAGCGACACGAGCACGTCGGACACCGTCGTCGCGCTCTCGTCGGGCAAAGTCCCGTTCAACGATTGGGGCACCTTCGAGCGCGGCCTGCACCAAGTCTGCCGCGATCTCGCGGAGGATGTCGTGCGCAACGGCGAGGGCGTGCGCCACGTGATCCGCGTCACGGTGAAAAACGCCGCGAGCCTCGGTCTCGCCCGCGCCCTCGGCAAGGCGATCGTCAACGGTCCGC
>JANOAF010000456.1:0-21863 GCA_031411015.1 Opitutaceae bacterium
GGTCTGTGACCCGCCCTTCCACCGCCTTGCATCATTCGAGGGCGGGTCACAGGCCCGCCCTACTCCAATGCCGCTTCGTCCCGCCATCTTCCTCGACCGCGACGGCACGCTCAACCGCCAGCTCATCCGCGACGGAAAACCTTATCCGCCTCAGACCGTCGGCGAATTCCACCTCTTTGACGGCGTCCCCGAAGCGTGCGCCCAACTCGCCGCCGCTGGCTACGTCCTCGTCGTCGCGACGAACCAGCCCGACGTCGGTCGCGGCACGCAGTCGCAGGGCATCGTCGAGTCCATGCACGCGCGCCTCCTCGCCCTCGTTCCCGCCATCGCGCGCATCGAAGTCTGTTACGCCCCCGGTGCCGCGCACGCGCCGCACCTCCCGCCCGATCCGCGCCGCAAACCCGAGCCCGGGATGTTGCTCGACGCCGCCCGCGATCTCGGCCTCGACCTCGCCCGCTCATGGATGGTCGGCGACCGCTGGCGCGACATCGACTGCGGCAAACGCGCGGGGGTCCGCACCGTGTTCATCGATTTCGGCTACGCGGAGAAGCTGCATGCGACGCCTGATTTCACCGTGCGCTCGTTGGCCGAAGCCGCCGCCGTGATTCTCGCGCACGCCTGACCCGCGCGCTTTTCCCTTTCACTTCCAACCTGCATCCGTCACTCCGTTCACCATGAAATCCCTCAACGATCTCACGATCCAGCTCTACGCCGACGGCGCCGACAAGGCCGGCATCCTCGATCTCTACGGCAAATCTTACATCAAGGGCCTCACGACGAATCCGTCGCTGATGAAGAAGGCCGGCATCAAGGACTACGAGGCGTTCGCCAAGGACATTCTCCAATCCGTCACCGCGAAACCCATCTCGCTCGAAGTGTTCACCGACGACCTCGTCGACATGAAACGCCAGGCCCTGAAGATCACCAGCTGGGGCAAAAACGTTTACACCAAAATCCCGATCACGAATGCGCGCGGCGATTCCTGCCTCCCGCTCATCAAGGAACTCGGCCTCGCCGGCGTGAAGCTCAACGTCACTGCGCTGCTCACGCTGCGGCAGGTCGCCGGTGTCGCCGAAGCGCTGAATCCCGCCGTGCCCGCCGTCGTGTCCGTGTTCGCCGGCCGCATCGCCGACACGGGTGTTGATCCCATGCCGATGGTCCGCGCGTGCGGCGCTCTCCTCCACGCGCAGCCGAAGGCCGAGTTGCTCTGGGCGAGCACGCGCGAGGTGCTGAACATTTTCCAAGCCCAGGAAGCCGGCTGCGCCATCATCACCGTGCCGCACGATATCCTCGCCAAGGCCGCGAAGATGTTCGGGCAGGACCTGACCGACCTCTCCCTCGACACCGTGAAGACCTTCTCGAAGGACGCGATCGACTGCGGGTTCAAGCTCTGAAAATCCGCATTTACCTCTCGGGCAGACCCGCGCAGCGTCGCCGGTCTGCCTTTTTGTTTTTAGCCGTCAGCCGTCAGCGCTGAACACCTCGCTTCCCTCCTTTCCATTTTCCGGTTTCTCAATTTTCCCGTTTTCCCTGCGTGAACATCCTCTTCGTCAACTACGGCGACTTCACCACCAACAGCCTGAATCACATCGGCGGGTTCGCGAACACCCTCTGCGCTGCGGGTCACGCCTGTGTTGTCGCGGTGCCCCACCGGAAGGAAACACTCGCGCATATCGCGAACCCCCTGTTCATCGCGGCCACCTACGACGAAGCGCTGGCCCGCCCCAACCTGTTTCCGGACGGCAAGTCCGCGGCGCTCATCCATGTCTGGACGCCGCGTGAATGCGTGCGGAAATTCACCGTCGCGTATCAACGCTCAGCAGCCAGTCGCTCGGGCACGCCTGCGCGGGTCATCGTCCACCTCGAAGACAACGAGCGGTTCCTGCTCGAAGGATTCACGGGCAAATCATTCGCCGAGCTGCGCGAAAACAGCGCCGCCGAAATCGAAGCCCGGCTGAACGACAGCCTCCCCCATCCGCTCCGTCACGAGAGTTTCCTCCGCGTCGCCGATGGCGTGACCCACATCATCGACCGGCTCGCGGAGTTCGCGCCGCCGCATACGCCGACACACCTGTTGTTTCCCGGGATCGATTTCTCACTCTACCACCCCCAAGCCGCCGACGCGGCGTTCCGCGCTGAGATTGGTCTGCGCGAGGGCGAGAAGGTCATTGTCTTCACCGGCAGCAACACCTTCGCCAACGAGCCGGAGATGCGCGAGCTCTACCTCGCCGTGGCCCTGCTCAACCAGCGCGGCACGGCGACGCGTCTCGTCCGCACCGGATTCAATTCCCCTCGTTTCCTCGACGGCCTCGCCCTCGACGTGAAACGTCACGTGCTCGACCTAGGCTTCATCGAGAAGGCAAAGTTGCCCAAGCTGCTCGCGCTCGCCGATGTGTTGGTCCAACCGGGCCATCCCGGCGCTTTCAACGACTACCGCCTGCCGTCGAAACTTCCCGAGTTTCTCTCCAGCGGCAAAGCGGTCGTGCTACCGGCAGCCAATCTGGCCGCGCTCATGCACGATGGACGCGAAGCCGTGTTCCTGCCCCCGGCTGGGACGCCTACGGATATTGCCGCCATCTGCGAACGGCTTTTCGCCGATCCATCCCTGTGCGCCAAGCTCGGCGAAAACGCCGTGGTCTTCGCGCGCCAGCACTTCGATCTCGCGATCAACACGAAGGGTCTCGCCGATTTTTACGCTGCCACGCTCGCCCGTCCGTCAGCGACCGACTGGTCGCTCGCCCAGGATCCCACCGCGACCGACGCGACGCTTTTCGCCGCTCATCTCGCCGGCCAGCTCAACACCGCCGCTGCGTCGCTCGGTGACCCTGCGGCCCAGCAACTCGCAACTCAAACGGATCTGCTCGCGCACATCGTCCGTCACCTTGAGCAAAATATCGAACTCTCCGCTCGCCATCGCATCGCTGCGGTCGAGGCCGATCGCGCCGCAGTCGTCGCGCGTGAGCAGCTAACGCTGCAGCACGTCAAAAACATCGAGGATCTCCTCGCCGCCGCGCGCGAAAACATCGCCGGCCTCGAGCTGTCGCGCACGATGACGCAGACCTTCGCCGACAACATGGGCAAGGAGCTCGCGAAACATAAGCAGCGTCGCGATCAAGCCGACATCCTCCTCCGCACCGCGCGCGTGCAAGTTACCGCCTACGAAAACGCCATCCTCGCCGCCGACGCCGAGATCGTCGCGCTCAAGGCCACGATTGCCGAGACCGAAGAAATGCTGCGCGTCTCGCGGGGAGAAACCGCCGCCGCTCTCGCGCAAAATCAGCTGCTTCAATCAGAGCAAGCCGCCGCACTCGCCGCCGCCGCGGACAAGCTCCACCAAACCGAGGCCATCCTCCGCTCCCGCGATCAGAAGATCGCGACGATGCAGGACTCGTTCTCCTGGAAGGTCACGTCGCCCTTTCGCGCGCTGCGCCGCCAGTTTTTCGACCGGCCGGCGCTCCCCGCCGTCTCGCCCGCGCTTTTCGGCAACATTGACTACCCGCAGGACTGGTCGTCCATCGCGCCGACGCTCAACATCCGTGGCTGGTCGCTGCGCCGCGACCGCGTGCCGCTCAAAGCCATTCGCGCCCGTCTCGGCGAGGTGCCGGGCCGCGCCATCTTCGGCGACGAGCGCCTCGATGTGCTCGATCATTTCCGCGACTATCCCGACGCCGAGCGTTGCGGCTGGCAGGTAAAGGTGAATGTGCCGAAGCGCGGGACCCACCATTTAGTCATTGAGGTGCAGGACGAGCAGGGCGCCTGGCACATCGCCGTGTCGCGGCCCATCAAGCGCACCGCCAATGCCGCACCGCCGCCGCCCAACACCTACGCGGCATGGGTCGCGGCCTACGACACGTTGACCCCGGAAATCGCCGACCACATCCGCGCGAAACTTTCCGGGCTCAAGAAACGCCCGCTCATCTCCGTCATCATTCCCGTTTACAACGACAGCCCCGAGCAGGAGACGTGGCTCGTCGAGGCGATCGAGTCCGTCCGCAACCAGATTTACGAGAACTGGGAACTCTGTATTTCCGACGACGCGTCGAAGGCACCCCACGTCCGCGCCGTCCTCGAACGCTTCCGCAAAAAGGATCCCCGCATCAAGGTCGTCTACCGCGAGACCAACGGCCACATCTGCGCCAATTCCAACTCCGCCCTCGCGCTGGCGCACGGCGAGTTCATCGCGCTCCTCGATCACGACGATGTGATCCGCCCGCACGCGCTGGCCTGCGTCGCGCTCGAACTCGACGCCCACCCCAACGCCGACGTCGTTTACAGCGACGAGGACAAGATCGACGAGAACGGCCACCGCTACGACCACTACTTCAAGCCCGACTGGAACCCCGATCTCTTCAACGTCCAGAACTACATCAGCCACCTCGGCGTCTATCGCACGCTACTGGTGCGCGAGGTCGGCGGCTTTCGGGTCGGCTACCACGGCTCGCAGGATTGGGACCTCGCGATGCGCGTCATCGAACGCAGCGCCGCCGATCGGATCCGTCACATTCCGAAAATTCTCTACCACTGGCGCAGCGTGCCCGGTTCGACCGCAACTATCATCAGCGCGAAGAAATACGCCTCCGATGCCGCGGAAAAAACCATCACGGAGCACTTCGCCCGCATCGGCGTGAACGCTACCCTCTCTCCGACCAAGGGCTCCTACTGGCGCGTCCACTACCCGCTGCCGTCGCCCGCGCCGCGCATCACGCTCGTCATCCCGACGCGCAACCGGCTCAACGTCCTCAAGCCGTGCATCGAGAGCCTGCTCGCCAAAACGACCTACCCGAATTTTGAAATCCTCGTCGTCGACAACGACAGCGATGATCCCGAGACGCTCGCCTACCTCGCCGAACTGCGCGCGCGCGAGCACTGCCGCGTCGTCACGTTCGCCGGTGAATTTAACTTCTCCGCCATCAATAATTTTGGCGTCAGCCAGACCGATGCGCCCCTGGTGGGCCTGTTGAACAACGATCTTGAGGTGATCCACGCCGACTGGCTCGGCGAGCTGGTGAGTCACGCCCTACGGCCCGAGATCGGCTGCGTCGGCGCGAAACTCTACTACCCCGACGACAAGATTCAGCACGCCGGCGTCATCCTTGGCATCGGCGGTGTCGCCGCGCACGCGTGGCAGACGCATCCGCGCGGCTCCGCCGGTCAGGCGCATCGCAACCTGCTCCAACAAAATCTCAGCGCCGTCACCGCCGCGTGCCTCGTCATCCGGCGGGACGTTTACCTCAAGGTCGGCGGCCTCGATGAGAAACTGCGCGTCGCATTCAACGACGTCGATTTCTGCCTGAAGGTCCGCGCCGCCGGTTACCGGAACCTGTGGACGCCCTACGCCGAACTTTACCACCACGAGAGCGCGAGTCGCGGCAAGGAAGACACCCTGGAGAAACGCGACCGCTTCCGCGGCGAGGTCGAAATCATGGTCGAGAAATGGGGCGACGCCCTCGTCAACGACCCCGCCTACAATCCCAACCTCACCCTCACGATCAACGATTTCACCCTCGCCGTGCCCCCGCGCGAGTGGGCGCGGTTGAAGTAGGAATCGGGGGTTTTTGACCGCGGATTACACGGATATCGCGGATAAATCCCAAACCACTGTGCCTTTATCCGCGATATCCGCGTAATCCGCGGTCAAAAAACCATGCCCGCCCATATCGACGCACCCAAAGCCGGCGACTCCTTCGACCCCGCGAATTTCCGTCTCCGCGGCTGGCTCTGGCTCGATTCAGCGCACCCGCGGATCGCCGCCATCGATGTCCTCGGCAATGGCGAGTCGCTCACCGCCATCGCCGCCTCGGAGTTGCACGAGCGGCCCGATGTCACGGCCCATCTTCATCTGCCTCCGGGCACGCTCACGGGCTTCGACGTCCCGGCCCAGGTGAAAGGCGCGCGGCCCGACGGCGAGGTCGAGATCGAGCTCCGCATCCGGTTCAGCGACGGCACACACACACCGGTGCTCTGTGCCCGGCGGCTCACGCCGACGCCGGCCGAGCGGCATCCTTTTCAGATGCTTCTGCGGCAGCTCCGGCCCGATGCTCTCGGCGTGGAAATCGGCGCGCATACGAACCCCGCCACCGAGTTGTCGCCCTTCTACACCGATGCCGTGATCGATTTTGCCGGCACTGCGGGACGCGTGGATTTCCTCGCCGATGCCAATGCGCTGCCGCTGCCGGACGCCACGCTCGACTACTTGGTCAGTTCGCACGTGCTCGAGCACCTGCCCAATCCCCTCGCCGCCCTGCATGAGTGGCACCGCGTGCTCCGGCCCGGCGGGCTGCTCTACCTCGTCGTGCCCGACAAACGCTTCACGTTCGACGCCCCGCGCGCCACCACAACAGTCGCGCATCTGCTCCGCGACTTTCAGGCGGGCGTCACCGCGGCCGACGCTGCGCTGCATGTGGACGAATTCGTCTTCCACACCGACTGGTCGCGCCTCAACCCCCGCACCGCCCCGGCCGACATTGCACCGCAGCAGGCCGCCGCGCGCGCCCGCTACCTCGACGACCTCGCACAGGGCCTCGTGATCGACATCCACTACCACACTTTCACCCCTGATTCCGTCGATGCCTTGTTACGCGCGGCGGGTTTCATCGGCGGGCCGTCGCCCGCCTTCGATTTGCTCGCGCACGCCGAACGTTACCCGCCGGGCAGGGAAGACGGCATTGCGCTCCTGCTCGCAAAAAACGCCCCCCGCCCTCAGGCCGCGCCCTCGCACGCGACGTTTCTCCTGGCCTCGCGCACCCAAGGCGTCGCCCCGTTGCCGCTTGTCTGCCCGATTACACTCGCACCGCTGCGCGCCGAAACTTCGCGGTCCGAGGATCGCACGCTCGTCGCCGACAGCTCCGGTGCCCGTTACGCGTTCGCGTCCGGCTGCCCCGCGCTCCTGCCGGCCCGGGGTTCTGCACCGCGGCGGCCGTGGCTCGATCAGCGATCGCCTGAGGCGCGGCCACCCGCGCCGCTGCGACCCGCCATTTTGATCGCCCAAAACTCACCGCTCGCTCACCTCGACGAACCGGTGCCCACCGCGGTGATCGATCCGCTGTGCTTTCTCGTTCGCGGCTGGCTCTGGCTCGATCCCGCCCAGGCCAGCATCGTTGCGGTTGAGGCTTGGTCCGACACCACCCTCGTCGGCGAAACCTCCACCCTTTTCTCGCGGCCGGATGTGAACGCCGCGCTGCAACTGCCCGGCTCCGCTCGCTGCGGTTTCGAGTTATTCGCGCATCATCCGATGGCGACGCCGGGCTCCGCGTTCGAGCTTCGCCTCCACGCCCGGCTGCACGACGGCACGCGCACCCCGCCTTTCGCCACCGGCACGGTCACTGCGATTGCGCGCGACTATCGCAAAAATCACTTCGGCATCCTGCTCGACCGCGCCACGACCGCCGTGCAGCGCCACGATAATATCTTCGCCACCGGTCCTTCGCAGTCCGAGGGCAGCGGCGAACTCGCCGCACTGCTCCGCCGTTTTCTCGGGCCACCACCGCGCCAAATAATCGATGTCGGCTGCGGCTTGGGCTCCTACGGCCGCAGTCTGGTCGCCGAAGGCTACGATTGGATGGGAGCCGAAATCGACGCCACCGACTGCGCCGAACTTGCGCGACTCGGGCTCCCGCACCGGCACGTCAATGGACAGACATTGCCTTTCGCCGACGGCGCGTTCGACGCCGCGCTGTGTCTCGAAGTGCTGGAGCACATCGACGAGCCGCGCGCGTTCTTGCGCGAGATCCGCCGCGTCGCCCCGAAACAACTCATCGTCTCCGTGCCCAACTGCGAACTCCTCGGCTACCTCTGGGATCACCTCGCGACGCCGTGGCACATGCTGGAGTCCACGCACGTGAATTATTTCACGCGCTGGAGCCTCGGCGCCCTCCTCCGCGAATTCTACCCGCGCGTGGAGCTGCGTTTCTACACCCCCTACCCGCTGCCCACGATCGAGGGCACACCGCTCCACTACAACCTGCTCGCCATCGCCACCGGCGACTGAACCGCACCTGCGGTTTGCGCTCTCGACTCATGTTTGCCGTCCTCGACAACCCCGGTGCAACGGAGCGGATCGATCCGCATCGTTTCCTCGTGCGCGGCTGGGTGTGGCTTGGCGCGGACCAAACGAAGATCAGCGCCGTCGAGATTTGGAACAGCGAACTCCTGCTCGGCAGCTCCACCCAATTGATTGCCCGCGCCGATGTAAACGCGGCGCTGAATCTGCCGGTCGACGCGCACACGGGTTTCGATTTCTACGCGCACCACCCCGCCCAACCGGTCGGGAACAATGTGCTTCTCCACCTGCGCGCGAGACTTAGCAGCGGTGAACATCTCAACCTCACTTCGCCCGCGCCGATCGGGACGCTGAATCTGGGAATGGCAGCTCACGTGGCGGCGTCGCGCCCCGGCCCACCCACGCACGAGGCCCACACCGCTCACTCGCTGCGGCGCGCAACCGACGCGCAGCGGGATTTCGGCGTCGAGATCGGCGCCTTCAATCATCCGATCCCCGGCATCCGGCCGCTCTATTTTGATCGGTTTCCCAACTACGACTACGAGCGTGTCCACGCCGACTACTGGGCCGACGCCTGCGCGCTCCCAGTGCGCGACCACGGTCTCGACTACGTCGCCAACGCGAATGTCTTCGAGCATCTCGCCAATCCCGTGAAGGCCCTCTGGGAGTGGGCGCGCACCATCCGCCACGGCGGAAAAATCTACCTCGTCATCCCCGACCGCCGCCACACGTTCGACTACCCGCGTCCGCTCACGCCGCCAGCGCACCTGATGGAAGATTTCGAGCGCGACACGACCGATTCGGACGGCACCCACATCTCCGAATATCTCGATGGCGTTGATTGGGCGCTCTGGGCGCCGCACGCCACGCCCGAGGCGCGCGTGGCCACGCGCGAACAACTCCGCACCGCCTACACCGCCGCCATCGCAGCCGGTGAAGACATCAACATCCACTTCCACACCTTCGAGCTCTCGAGTTTCGTCACGCTCCTGCGCCTGATGAACGCCCACCCGCGTCGCGCCTGCGAGTTGGAGCTGGTTGATGCCTCAGAATTTTTTCCCGCCAGCTATCCCAGTGGTTTTCTCGTGGTGCTCCAAACGGAGAAAAAACTCTCTGCGCGCCTCTCCGGCTGGAGGCTGCGGCGACGTGCCCACGGTGATCCTCGGGCCGTGCTGTTGCCCACGGCCCAGGCCTTTTCCGAACGCACTCACGGCAACCGCCATTAGGGCGTGTTTTCAAAATGCCATTCCCGCCGGATCTGGTTCGCGTAGGTCAGCTCGCTTGCGAGCGCGGCTAGGGCGCGCGCAAGCGCGCTGGCCTACGCAAAACGCATTTTGAAAACTTGCCCAAGTTTCACTTCGTTTCGCGCGCCGATTCTGAGTCCACGGAAAATCCGTGATGTGGACAGAAAGATTCATCCATTTCTCCGCTCGCCCTCCGCCGTCTCTCGCTGAAGATCCGAACCTAAAACCATCATGCCGCTTCACTGGAAAATCGACGAATGCGCCGCCTATCACGAGCGGCTGCATCTCTGCGGCTGGTGTTTCCAGGCGACGCCGCGGGTCGTGAAGATCGAGGCGGTGTTTCCGGAGCCGTCGACCATCGTGCCCCTGTTCAGCTACGGTTTGCCAAGCCCCGATGTGGCCGCGGCGGTCGATCCGGCGGCCACGCACGTGCGTTTCGACGACTGGCTGACCGTGCCCAACGAGGCGCTCGGTTTTGACTTCACCCTGCGCTTCACCTTCGCCGACGGCACGAGTTCGACGGGCGAGTCCGCGCTCACCAACGCCACCGCAGGCGATCCGTATTTCGCGAGCTTCGGGCATTTCCTTGCCCTGCTCCCCAGCATTCCGCGCGGCACGGTGCTAGAGATCGGTTCGCGCGCCCGGTCCGCGCTGACGAACCGCCAGCATTTGCCACCGCATCTCGACTACGTCGGCCTCGACATCCTCGCGGGCCCGAATGTCGACGTCGTCGGCGACGCCCACCGGCTCGCGGAGATTTTCGGTTCGCGGCGTTTTGTCGCGGCGTTTTCTTTTTCCGTCTTCGAGCACCTCGCGATGCCGTGGAAGGTCGCGCTTGAGCTCAACCGCGTGCTGGAGCCGGGCGGGCTCGTTTACACCGCGACGCATCAGACGTGGCCGGTGCATGAGGAACCGTGGGATTTCTGGCGCTTCTCCCAGCATTCGTGGCAGACGCTCTTCAACTCCGCCACGGGCTTCGAGATCGTCGAGGCGATTTGCGGCGAGCCGGCGCGGGTCCATGCCTGCCGGACCAATCCCGTCACACGCGACATCCCCGGCAGCCGTGCGGCTTATCTCGGCTCCGCCTCCATCGTGCGAAAAATCTCCGACACCGCACTCACGTGGCCCGTTCCGGTCGAGACCGCGGCTCGCGATTCCTACCCTGCCGGTGAACTTGCCCAACCGCGCGTAAGCGCCACCGTCGCCTTCCAGCGTGCTTAAGAATTTTCCCGTCTCCCGCGCCCTCGTCCCGACGTTCGCCGCGTGCCTCTTTCTCCTCATCACCGGCGCGAAGTGGGCGACCTTCGATCGCTTTGGTTCGCCGATGCCGGATTGGGATCAGTGGGACGCGGAGGCCGTGAACCTCTTCATCCCGTGGTTTGAAAACGACAAATTCACCGAGCACCTCTTCACTCCGCACAACGAGCACCGCGTCATCCTCACCAAGCTGCAAAACCTCGGGCTCGTGTTGCTCAACGGCCAGTGGGATTCGCGCTTGGAGGCAGTGACCAACGCCCTGCTGCACGCCGCCCTGGCCGCCGCGTTCTGGCTGCACTGCCGCCGCTGGGTCGCACTCCGCTGGCACGCAGCGCTCTTCGCGCTCGCGGCCGCGCTCTTCGGCCTGCCGCTCGCGTGGCAAAACATCCTCGGCGGTTTTCACTCGCAACAATACTGGCTGCTCGGCCTCTCCTTTGCGGCCATTGTCACGCTGCCGTTTGTGCGCGTCTGGAACGCAGCGTGGTGGCTCGGCGCGGTGTGCGCCGTGCTCGCCCTCGGGTCGATGGGCTCGGGTCTGCTCGCCGCGGTGACGATCGCGATGGTGGTCGGCTGGCAATGGATGTGCGCCCGCACCAAACTCCGCGAGGCTTGGCCGACCTTGCTCGTGTGTGCAGCCGTGATCGCCATCGGGATGCTGACGCGCATCGAGGTTTACTATCATGAGCACATGAAGGTGAAAACCGTGCATGACTTCGTGTTTTCCATCCTCCGCAGCCTGGAGTGGCCGCTGCGCGACTGCGACTGGGCCGGCGCGATTCTCTGGCTGCCGTGGGCGCTCGTCGCCCGACGCGCACTCCGGGGCAAGAGCGAGGGTTTTCTGCGGACATTCAATAATTCCGAAACTCGTCCCGCGTGGGCGCCACCCGACGAGCGGGATGTCTTCGCCATCACCGCCCTCGGCGGCTGGGTGCTGATTCAGATCGCCGCCACCGCTTATGCGCGCGGGGCCGGGGCGGACTACCCGGCGTCGCGTTACATGGACACACTCGCGTTCGGCACGATGGTTAACGGCCTCGCCCTCGCCTGGCTGCTCTCCGTGCGGCGCACCGCGGCGTTCCGCCGCTACCAACACTACGCGATCGGCGTCGTCTGGTTCGCGACGCTTGGGATCGGCCTCCGCGATGTGCTCGACCGCAATCTCCGCCACGAGCTGCCCGACGCGAAAAAATATTACGTGAAGGCCGAGGCAAACATGCGCCGCTATCTCGCCACCAACGACCGCAAGCACCTCGCGAATCCCGACATTCCCTTCCCGAGTGCCGACGGTCTGATCGAGCGCCTCGCCCACCCGAGCCTGCGCGCGCTCATGCCCGTGCCGATTCGCACGCCACGAGAGCTCGTCCCCACCGTCCCCGCGGCCGCATTTCAAGAAAACGACGCCACTCGATCCGATCCGCGCACGCCGCCGCGCGCCGGGCTTTCGTCCGCGACAACGCCGCTCGACGGCACGAAGACTTGGGGCTCATTCACCGCCGCCGCCGGAACCAATGGCCTGGGCAGCTGGAAAAGCCGCCCGATCACGCCGGGGGATTTCGCGTGGTTGAAATTTGAAACCGCAGGCGACGTCGCGCAGCCCGCCTCGGGCGTGACCCTCTCGCTCCTTGACGCGCAAACCGGCGCGGCCCTCGCGCCAGTCGAGCCCAGCAAAACTCCGGGCGATTCGTGGCGCGCCGCCTATGTGCGCACGCCGCGCGCGCCATACATCGTCGCCGCAGCCGATACAATCGCCGCGCCTTGGCTCGCGTTTTCCCCCCCGGTCGAAATGGGTGCCGGCTCCTACTGGGCTTGGCAGGCCACAAAGAACGGGCTCCTCCTCGTCTGGATTTCACTCGGCACCGCTCTCCTCGGCCTGTTCGCCGCGTGGCGGTTGAACCGAACCTCGAGTGACGGCTCGTGATTCGCCCGCGATCTGTCGGTGGTGCACGCGGGGGCGCAAATCAGGTTTTGAGCAGTCGCGGAGCGACGGAACGACATTAGCCGTGGGCTTTCAGCCCACGGGACGGTCGGGCAAAAGCGCCCGCGTCGCGGAGCGACGCTTGAAGTCTTTCGTTCCCGTCAGGCGTCGCTCCGCGACGCAAAATTCACCGGGCAAACGCTGTGGGCTAAAGGCCCACGGCTACGCTCAAGCCTCGCTCCGCGAGGGCAACACGCACTGATCCACAAACCTGAAATGCACCCTGCGCGCGGCCGCGGCGGGATAATTCCTTGTCGCCCCTCCGTCGGTTCGACGAGACTCAGCCTCTTCGCATGAGGTTCTTCTCGCTCCCGGCCCTGCTCGCCGCCGCGCTGGTTAGCGCGGTGGTTGCATTGCCATTCCTGCCGCTGGCGAAAATGCACGTGGATTTGTTTCAGCTCGAAGCGCGGCTGACCTCAAACGCCCCCGGCACATTTCAAGCCTTCTACGACAATGGCTCCGGATTTCGCGAGGAATTGTCGGTGCGGGCGCACGTCGATGCGAGCGCCACGCCGCTCATTATCCGTGTGCCGCTGCCTCCCGGCACCTACCGCGCCGTGCGCCTCGACCCCATTGATCGGGGTGGAACCGTGGTGCTGCATTCGGTGCGCGTCATCGCTCAGTCCGGTCGCGTCGTCGCCGAATTGGCGCTGGAGCAGCTGAAGGCCATGCACCAGATCGAGTCGCTGCGGATGCAGGACGGCTCACTTGAGATCGTCGTAGATACCGCGCACAACGATCCGCAGGTCGGCCTGGTGCTGCCCCATCCAATCACGGTGGTCGTGACGTGGGCGGACTACGTGCGCGGCTCGGTCGGACGGATCGCCGCCGGGTTCGCCGGGTTTGCGCTGCTCCTCTTTCTCCTCGATCGCGCCGCCGGACTCCGGGCCGCTTGCGCCCGCGTGGCCGATCGCGCAGCTATGCATCCGGCGCGGGCCGTGGCGCTGGTCGCCGTGATCGCCGTGATCGGCAGCGCCTATCCGGTGGTTTTTTTGGGGAAAAGCTACGTGTCGCCCAACCTCGGGACGGCGCTACTCTACGACTACTATCCGACCTTGCCCGGCTACACCTCCGGCGAAGTCGCCGATGTGAAGCTCTCCGATGTGGGCGCGGTGATGTGGCAACACGTGCCATTCTCGATGATACAGCACCGCGCCCTCGCTCGCGGCGAACTGCCACTGTGGAACCGCTACAACGCCGCCGGCGTGCCGCTGCTCGCGCAGGGCCAGTCGATGTTCGGCGACCCGCTGCACCTGCTCGTCGTGGCCGCCAACGGCGCCGCTTGGGCCTGGGATCTGAAATACCTCGTGGCGAAATGGCTATTCGCGCTCGGGCTCGGACTAATCGTCCTCACCCTCGCGCGAGACCAAGGGACCAAAGGAGCAAAAGTCCAAGGGACCTTCGGAGTCGCACCTAATCCCTTAGTCCCTTGGTCCTTTGGTCCCTTGGTCTCCGCGCTAGCGGTCAGCGCGGCCGCGCCGTTCATCGGTTTCTTCCTCTACCGGATCAACCATCCGGCATTTTTTAGCCTGTGCTACGCGCCGTGGCCGCTCTTTTTCCTCGTGCGGATCGCGCAGGCGGAAACCCGCCGCGCACTCGCGCTCGGCTGCGCGGGCCTCGCCATCGCCAACCTCGCGCTAATGAACAGCGGCACCGTGAAGGAAGCCTACATGCTCCTCGGGTGCATAAATTTCTCCGGTGCGTGCGTGTTGCTTGCCTCGTCGGCGCCTTGGCGCGAACGACGCCGCAAACTCGCCGCCGTCGCGTGGACCGGTGTGCTCTTCCTGCTACTCACCGCCCCAATCTGGGCGACGTTTCTCGAGACGTTGAAAAGCGCCTACACCGGCTACAACGCCGTGAGCGCCTACCAGATTCAGCCGACGCTGCTGCTCGGTTTCTTCGACGAGATTTTCTACCGGCCGCTGATGACGGAGAACCGCGTGTTCAGCCCGTCGTTGAATTTTCTGCTGCTCCTCGGTGTGCTCTATTTTCTCGCCACCCTCCGCACGCACTTCGCCCACCGCGCGGCAATCGTGCTGGCGGCGAGTTCCCTCGTGCCGCTCTCACTCGCCTTCGGACTCATCCCGCCGCAGTGGATCATCACGCTGCCGTTTCTCGGCAACATCGCCCACCTCGACAACACCTTCTCCTGCGTGCTGATCGTGCTGTGGTCGGTGCTCGCCGGCGTCGGCTTCGCCACCGCCGCGCGGCGGCTCGGCACCGCCGAGGGCCGCGGCGATCTCGTGGTCGCAGGGCTGCTCCTCTTTGCGCTCGTCTTCGGCTGGATCGCGTTTCGCCAAGCCGCGCACCGTCCCATCTCCGGCCCGATCTTCACGGTGCATGCCCCCGGCAAGGTGCTCGCCATTGATTCGTTCATTTGGGCCTACCTTGCGACGCTCCTCCTCGCCTCGGTCGCGCTCGCCCTGCTGGTTCGCCGCGCCCTTGTGCGCCGCACGGTCGGCGTCGCGGGCGGTATATTCATCGCGTGTTGCGTCGTCGTCCTGCTCTGGCGCCACGCGCTGCACGGCCATGCCGTGGGCTTCGAGGAATTCGTCGCGCGGCCGACGGAACGCGTGAACCTGCACGCGCGCTCGTCCGCCATGGAGTTTGCGCGCACCGCGCATGCGCGGGAACCCGGTCGCGGTTTCGGCTTCAATGGCAATTTTTTCCCCGGCTGGACCGGCGTCTATGGCCTCGAAACCGTCCACGGACCCGATGCCCTCGTGAACCCGTGGATGCGTGAGCTGGTCGGTGTCTCCGGGGTTGAACGCATCTGGGACTGGCGGCTTTACGTCGAGGCCTCGGGGATCGCGGCAGCGCGGCCGTTTCTCGACGCGCTCAACGTTCGCTTTTATTTCGACATGTTGAGCAAGCATCCCGCGCTCGCGGCTTCGCTCGCGTTCGTGCACGGCGGGGACCTCGACGTATGGCAAAGCACGACGGCATGGCCGCGCGCCTTCTTCACTGACCGCGTCGCCATCTACGATCAGCCCGCCGAACTCGTCGAAAAAATCCGCGGTGCCGCCGGCAATCCCCTCGCCGCCGCCCAGCGCAGCGACCGGGCAACCGTCGCCGTCACCGCCCAGCTCTCGTCCGAACTTGCGACGCGGAGCGCCGTCGCGGCTACCGGCTACGTGCTCACGGAAAACTCCACCGCCTTCAAGGTCCACGCCAACGGACCGGGCGTGATCGTGCTAACGGAAGCCTTTTGGGCCGGCGATTTCCGCGCCGAGATCAACGGTCGCAAAGCCCAGGTCATCCGCTTGAACCACGCGTTCAAGGGCGTCGTGGTCGACGGCGCCGGCGACTACGCCGTGAAGTTTCGTTACGTGCCGAAAAATTTCCCGCGCAACCTCACGCTCAGCGGCATCGCGCTCGCCTTGGGCGCGCTCTCACTTTGGATCGCGCTGCGCCCGGCGCGCGCCGCATGAGCGCACGCCTCTTTCTTAGTTTGTCATTGCGAGCCCGGTTCGGCCGGGCGCGGCAATCCATGCTTTTCTCCAGATGGATTGCTTCGTCGCTCCGCTCCTCGCAATGACAACACTAAGAGAATGCCGTTGCTGCGGCTCAACCGACGTCACATTGCGCGGCCGCAAAGCGGGCGGGTTCATCCCCCGCGAGTTTGAGTTCCACGCGTGCCGCGACTGCGGGTTCATGAGCGTCGAGCCGTTTTCGGGTTTCGAGATCTACAACGAAGCCTACTACCGCGGCACCGGCCCCGATCCCTACGTGGACTACGAGACGGAATACCGCGACTGGCGCCGCACAGATCGCGGATTGGAGTTCGAAGACCTCGCGAGAATCGCGGCGGACTTCATCCGCAGTAGCGGGCAGCGAGTAGAGCGTAGCGAGTATCCGACTTCGGCTCCTGCTTCCGCCTCCGATTCTGGTTCTTCTCCTCACTACTCGCTACCCGCTACTCGCTACTCAGCCACCGCCGCTCCGCTGCACTGGCTCGACTTCGGCTGCGGGGCCGGCGGTTTTCTGAAATTTCTCCGCGAACGCGGCACGCTCGGCGGCCTTCCGCTGGAACTCACCGGCCACGATGTCGGCTCCTATGCCGACCAACTGCGCGACCGCGACCGATTCCGCATCCTCGATCTCGACGCCCTCGCGCGCGAACCCGACGCCTCCTTCGACATCATCAGTCTCATCGAAGTGATTGAGCATCTCCCCTCTCCGCTGGAGCCGCTTCAACTCGTCGCGCGGTTGCTGAAACCCGGCGGACTGCTCCTGCTCACCACGGGAAATCTCGAGTCATCCGTCGCCCGCCGGGAGGGCATCGGCTACCGCTACTGCGCACCGGAGATTCACGTGAGTCTTTTCAATCCGCGGGCCCTCACGCGTCTCTACCAGCGCGTCGGACTCGTGCCCCACACCGTGCGCTACCACGGGGCCGTGAAATTCAAGGTATTGAAAACCCTGCGCCATCGTCCCGCTCTCCGCGCCCTCGCGCGCCTCGCGCTTTGGTTTCCCCCGGTCGTCCGCCTCATCGACGCCCGCTACGGCGTCTCGGCGATGCCTTGCGCCGTGAAGCCACCACTGAAAGCCTGACCGCTCGTTTCAGTCCATGCCCTCCCTGCCTTTTCCCCCCATTCGCAACGGCGTCCTCTCCGTTGTCGTCCCGATCTATAACGAGGCAGCCACGGTGCGCACCGCGCTTGACGCGATCGTCGCCAAAGAAGTCGCGGGCTGGACGCTCGAGATCATTTTCGTCGAGAGCAACTCGACCGACGGCACGCGCGACATCGTGCGGACCTACGCCGCGCATCCGCGGGTGAAATTGATCTTGGAGGATAAACCACGCGGCAAAGGCCACGCTGTCCGCGCCGGATTCGCGCAGGCCACGGGCGATGTCATCCTCATCCAGGACGCCGACCTCGAATACGATCTTAACGACTACGAGATTCTGCTCGGGCCGCTCGCGGCGGGACGGCAGTCGTTTGTCCTCGGCTCCCGCCACAGCGCCGGCGGTTGGGCGATCCGCAAATTCTCCGACCAGCCGATCCAGGCCGTCGTGCTCAACCTCGCGCACTGGGGTTTCACGCTCATGATCAACGTGGCGCTCGGCACCTGGCTGCACGATCCGTTCACGATGTATAAGGTCTTCCGCCGCGACGCCATCGAAGGCCTCACGTTTGAGTGCAACCGCTTCGACTTCGACTGGGAGCTCCTGATCAAACTCATCCGCAAGGGCCACCGCCCGATCGAGATTCCAATCAACTACAAGTCGCGGTCGTTCAAGGAGGGGAAAAAAATCTCCATGTTTCGCGACCCGATTACTTGGATTTGGGCGCTGATCAAGTTTCGTTCGATGCGACTCTGAGTCGGAAACGGCCGTCCTGCGTTTAGCGATGATTCGACTCTCGTCACCATGCCCGCGCTGTCGCTGACGGAGACACTCCTCACGTTTGCCGTGCAGTGCCTCGTGCTCTCGGGCGCGGGCGTGGCTGCGCAAGTGTGGCGTCGCCGGCTCACTGGAACCGGCTCCACCGCCACCGGCGCGCTGCTCCTCGGTGCCCTCGCCGCCACGACGCTCGGCTACGCGGCATTCTGGATTTACTTCGCGCACCCGCTGGCGGGGAAGATTTTCAGCTGGGTGGTGATGGCTGCGATCATCGGCACGCTCGCGTGGACCTGGCTGCGCCGGGGCGCGCCCCCTCCCGCCGTGCATGGTCGGCTTCTCGCACTCACGGCGGCGCTTGGGGTGTGCTATATCGCGGCGCTGTTTATTTTTCCCGGCGCAAAATTCACCGACACCGCGGGCCAGCGCTTCATCCCACGCATGCCCGGTGACAACGAGATTCCCCGCATATTTGCCGAGCGACTCTACATCGGCATGTCGCCCAAGGGTCCGGGCGGCGACTGGTTGAGCAGCGACCGTCCCCCGCTGCAGACGGGCATTGCGCTCATCACCATGCCCGCGCTGCGCGCCGCTGGAGTCGATATCGACATCGCGTGTGCCACGGCTGGCGTATGGTTTCAGCTCCTGTGGATTCCCGCGCTGTGGTGTTTCCTCCGCTGGCTTGGCCTCACCGAACGAGAGGCGCACGCCGGCACCGCGCTGGTCGGGTTCACCGGCTTCCTCCTTTTCAACACGATCTTCACGTGGCCCAAGCTCGGCGGCGCAGCGCTTGTGCTCCTCGCGTTCTGCACGTTCTTCGGCAAAGCCGCGCACACCCCCGACCTCGCCGAACGTCGCCGCCGCTTCGCGATCGGCGGAGCGCTCGCGGGGTTCGGTGCATTGGCGCATGGCGGCGTGATGTTCTCGCTGCTTGCGCTGGTGCCACTGGCGCTCGTGAAACTGCGCGAGCGCTGGACGGGATGGCTCTGCGCCGCGGTGGCCTTCGCGGTGCTGATGTTGCCGTGGATGGCCTACCAACGATTCTACGAGCCGCCGGGAAACCGCCTCGTGAAGTGGCACATTGGCGGCGTGATTCCGCCCGATGCCCGCAGCGTGGCCGAAGCACTGCGCGACAGCTACGGTGCATTCGGCTGGGCCAAAGCGTGGGAGGCACGCCGGCAGAATTTCGCGATGCTGTTTCACGGCGACTGGAAGAACGCGTCGTCACCCACGCCTGCGGGCGCAAACGAGCGCCGCGTCCAAGAGGCCGCCTACCCGCTGCGCGCCGTCGGTGGCTGGGCGTTTGCGCTCGCCGCGCTGGCTTGGCTCGCGTGGCAGTCGCGCCGCGGGGTGCGCATCTGGCGCGGGCGAGGAGCCGCCCACGGGTTCGCCTGCGCCTGGCTCGTGCTCACCCTGCTCGGCTGGGTCGGCCTGATGTTTTTCCCCAACTCGGTCTTCGTGCACCAAGGCTCGCTTGTCACGCAGCTCGGCGCGCTCGGCCTGCTCTGCGCGTGGACCCTCCTCGCCGGCCGCTGGATTTTTGCGGGCGTCGCGGCTTATGCCACGCTCTTGTTTTCCTTCACGTGGCTGAGCCCGAGTTCGGCCGTCGCGACCATACCCGCCCAAATCCCTGCGATCATCGTGGCGGCCTGTGCTGCGGTCGGGGCGTTGGCATTGGGTGTGACCGCACTCTGGCCGTTGGTCCCGCGGCAACGTCGGCGGCCGCGCCACGGGGCAAATTTCGAGAGCACCAGCTCCATCAAGCTACCGTCTTGGTGGCGCAGCGGCCAACTCACGTGGTGGCTGCTCGCCGCGTTCGCCCTCCTGCTCTTCCTGCGCAAACCCCACGCCCTGCACACGCCGCAACTCTACGCCGAGGACGGCACGATTTTTCTCGGGCAAAACGATTTTCTCGGCCTGCGCGCGTTCGCCGAACCCTACATGGGCTACCTCCACACGCTGCCGCGGCTGATCGCGTGGACCGCCGCGCACCTTTTCGATCCCGCGTGGTGGCCGCTCGTCTACAACGGCACTGCGTTCCTTCTGGGCCTGGCGGTGATGGCGCGGATTTTCTCCCCGCGTCTCGTGCTGCCGCACAAACCCGCGCTCGCGCTCGCCCTGCTCCTCGCCTGTCAGACGGGCGAGATCTTCAGCAACATCACGAACCTCCAGTGGCTCACCGCCATGCTGCTCATACTGCAGGCCCTGATCGCGCGGCCCGTGACACTCGCGCAACGTCTCGGCGATCTCGCGATCGTTTTGCTCGTCGGCCTAACCGGCCCGTTCGTGATCGCGCTTGGGCCGCTGCTGGCCTGGCGTTGGTGGCGGGAGCGAAATCGCGATTCGCTCGCCGTGCTGCTCGTCGCCACCGCCTGCGCCATCGTGCAGGCGCGTCTCGTCCTCACCACCGGACCGAAATTTGTTTTTCCGCCCCTCGATATTACGGCGTTTTTCGCCGTCATCGGTCAGCGGCTGGTGGTATGGCCGCTCGCGGGCAACTACGCCGCCACGCATCTGCCACCGGCCCTGCTGGGCGTGATCGGAACGACCGTGATTATCGCTGGGCTCGCCTGGGCGCTGCGCCCTCATCCGCGGCGTTTACTGCGGGCCCAGATTGTCGCGGCGTTCGCGCTCATGATGATCGCGGCGGTATATCGGAGCCGGCCCGACACCTGGGGACTCGCCAGCACGAGTTACAGCGACCGATATTTCTACCTGCCACGCGTGCTGCTGCTGTGGTTGCTGGTGCTGGAAATTGACGCGGCGTCGCGCCTCGCGGCGTGGACGGCGCGCTTCGTTTGCGCCGCCGTCGTGTCCGTGCAGCTGGGCAACTTCACCGATCCCGCTCCCCGGAACTACGACTGGGCCCAACACTGCGAACGGATCCGGCGTGGGGTGCCTGCCAATATTCCAACTCTGCCCGAGGGCTGGACGCTCGTGTATCGCGGGCGGCCACGGTCCAATTGACTTGGCCGGGACGCGAAGGGTTAACTGAACCACGCCCATGCCCCCTGCCCTCCACTGGAAAATCGACGAGTGTGCGGTTTACTTCGACCGGCTCCACCTGCGCGGCTGGTGCCATCACCGCGGGAGCGCGATTGTGCGGGTCGAGGCGATTCTCGATGGGAAATCGGTGCACCCGCTCGTCAGTTACGGGACGATCAGCGCGGATGTCGCGCAGTCCCTCGGGCCGACGGCGGCTCACGCGCGCTTTGACGAATGGCTCACGCCGAGTGCGGAGCTGCTGGGTCAGCCATTCGAGCTGCGGATGTGGCTCGCCGACGGCAGCCACGTGATGGGCGAAGATGCGCTGACCAACTGCGCGCACGGCGATCCGTATTTTCAAAGCTGGGAAAACTTCCTGATGCGTGTTGCGGAGTTCGAGTCCGGCGCTGTGCTCGAACTCGGCTCACGCGCTCGCTCCGCGATTACGCGCCGCCACCGGATTCCGTCGCGACTCGAATACGTGGGGCTCGATATTCTCCCCGGCCCCAACGTCGATCTCGTGGGCGACGCCCACGAACTGAGCACGCTGTTTCCCGCCAAAAAATTCGTCGCGGTGTTCTCCACCTCGGTCTTCGAGCATCTCGCGATGCCGTGGAAAGTCGCCCTGGAGTTGAACCGCATTCTTGCGCCAGGCGGCATCGTCTACACCTCGACACACCAAACGTGGCCGCCCCACGAGGAGCCGTGGGATTTCTGGCGGTTTTCGCAGCACAGCTGGCAGACGCTGTTCAATCCCGCGACCGGCTTCGAGGTGCTGGAGGCCGTGGTCGGCGAGCCGGCCCGTGTCCACGCGTGCCGCACTTCGTCCGTGACCGTTGGGATGCCGAACAGCCTCGCGTGGCTCGGAGCCGCCGCGATCGTGCGGAAGACCCATGACACCGCACTCGTGTGGCCAGTGACGGTCGGTGACATCACGCCATCGATGTATCCCGCCGGCGAACTGGTCGTGCCGCCGACCACGAACCGCACGTAAGGCGCGTCATGGACTTTGCGCGATGCTCTGGAACGGGTGGGCGGGCACGTCCCTCTGCCCGCATG
>JANOAF010000457.1:0-6157 GCA_031411015.1 Opitutaceae bacterium
CGCTACCTGCGCTCCTGGAGCGGGTTGCGCCCGGCAGTCCTCTTGTAAGACCACGCGAGCGCTCTTCCGGCGCTTTTTCCAATAGCCGGGATGCGCCGCCTGCCACGTCCGCGCGCGCGCCGCGTTGGCGGCGTCGCGAAAGTAGTCCGCGTTCGCCGGCTGGCTCACCCAGCGCCGCTGGCTCGCGGCCTTGCTCGCTTGCCGACACGGTTCCTTTGCACAGTAACGCTGGCGCTTCCGATTGCGGGCGTCGGGCACGAAAAACCCTTCGCAATGCGGGCACTTACGCTCACCGGCAGAATGCATGGTGCCGGTCACTCTCGTCGCTCGGCCACGCCGCGACAAACGCACCGCCGCACGCTTCACTCAGTCCACGAGGGAAGAAAATCCATCCGGAGCGAATAAAATGTTTCTCACGGAATCACGAAGAAAATCCTCGGGAAGAACCGTGAGTTTCAAACCGCTGGAAGAAGATGGGTTTCAGATCGGTGCTGGCACCCGATGGCCTATATGAAGGATATCCTGACCCGTCTGCCGCGAACGACGAACCGCGACGACCTCCGCGCCCTCACCCCGCGGTTGTGGCAACCGGCTACGTTGTAGTCCCGATCTCATTGGTGATCATTGCGACCATCGTAATGGCCACCATTGAGATCGCGCATTGGTTACCATCAAGACCTCACGCGGGGGACCTCGGCCGGCCGTTTACGGACGATCTCGGCCTCGACCACTTTGAAGGCCGCTCGTGGACCGGATTTCATCATCATCTCGTGCTCAGCGCCCTGGCCTACCTCTTCATCCTCACCGTCCACGCCCGCGCCAAAAAAAACTTTTGGTGTGACGTGGGAAGCGCTGCGGGCGATCCGGCCGTGGCTGGTGAAATCAACCGGCTCCTGCTTCTGCTGCGGCAGCAAGTTTGACGATGTCGTCGTGAGTTTAACCTAACGGAGTAATACTAGCCCTTCTTCGGGGAATCCTTCGGCTCCAATGTGCGGCGAGCCTCCAGTGCGAGGTCGCTCTTCAAATTGAGCTCTAGAGCCCGTTTCAGGGATTTCGATGCGGCGGTCTGGTCCTTGAGTTGGTGTTGGGCCATGCCGAGAAAATACCAGAGCTCGGCCTCATTCGTTGAGGCGCGGGTGCATTCCTGAAGCAAGCTCGCGGCGCGGGAATAATTCCCCGTGCGATAGCTCAAAAGCCCAAGAGCGCGCGCGACGTTGAGATCATTGGGGAACGCTTCACGGGCCTTGGTTGCGATTTCCAGCCCCTTTTTGTCGTCGATGTTTTTTTCGGAATAGACGAGTGCGAGGCCGCGTTGAGCCGGACTAAACGCAGGGAATCGTGCTAGTGCCTTCTCAAATGACTGGCGAGCCGTATCGCTGTCGCGGTTAGTTTGGGCTTGGACAGCTTTGGCCATCAAAGCGGGAACGTTTGCCGGGTCGGCCTTGAGCGCCGTATCGATTATTGCGGCGCCTGCCGGCTCCGAAGTGGGGTTTGCGCCGAGGGCGAGTAGTTCGAGAAAGCTTTTGGCGTTGGCGCTGCGCGAGAACGTGGCCGGCATCTTGAGAGCATCGCGGACGGCGGTCTCGGCATCTGCGACTCGCCCGACGCTGTAGGCGGCCAAGCCCAAATCGAATGAAACCTCAGGGTCATCGGGTAGCTGACGCTTAGCCTCCTGAAGGAGGCTGTGGGCCCAAGCGAAATCGGCCGTTCCGTAGCCGACTTGACCAAGAGCGTGGGCGAGCTTCGCGTTGCTGGGCGCGCTCTTCCGCGCCGACTTGCCGAGCTCTACGGCCTTGCTCAATTCGTTGCGCTCGCGATACAGGCGAAAAGCGTTAAGGGTGGCGTTAACGTTGGTCGGGCTGGCTTTGATGGCGTTCTCGAACGCGGCAAGGGCTTTATCGCGGTTGCCCTCCTTTTCTAACAAAAGCCCCAAGCGATTTTGCGCGATGGAATCGCCGGGGCGAGTGGCGACCGTTTTCTCCAGCGTCGCGCGGAACGCGGCGATATCAGCTCCCGTTGCGCCGGTGGTTACGGCTAGTGCTTTCTTGGCGTCGTCCGCGCCGGGGAAGTTGGCGTCCAATTTCAGCGCCTTTTCAAGGGCTGCTGTTGCACGAGTTTCGTCGCCGGTCATGTAGCAGGCCATCCCAAGGTGATACTGGAATTCAGCGGTCTCCGAGAGTTTTTCGGCAGCCTCATCGAAAAGAGCCAAAGCTCGGGTGTAATTCCGTTTCTTGAAAAAAATCCATCCGAGAGTGTCGGCGACCTCGGGCTGATTTGGAAGTAGCTCGCGCGCTTTCTGTGCCAGTTCCAGCGCCCGGTCCAGTTTGCCATCTTGATCCAAGTAGAGTGCGGCGAGGTTGTTGAGCGCGATTCCGTTTTGCGGATTGATAGCCAGGGTTTTTTCGTAGTTTTCCCGTGCCGCAGGATAGTTTTTTTGCCGCTCGTGCAGGATCGCCGAGATCATGTTCGGCCGGGGATCCTTGGGGTTGGCAGCGGCGGCGCCCAGAAGGTCGGTGAGTGCTTTGGCGGTTTCGTTGCGGCTGACGTAGAGTTCTGCTAGCATCATATAGCCGTCCATCGAGTTTGGCTGCAGTTCAATGGCCTTGCGCAGAGCGGTCTCGGCGCGCGGCACGTCGGACTGCGCGAGATAAACGCGAGCAAGCAGTAGCTGCGGGGCAGCTTCCGTGGGTTTTTTCGCCACGAGGTCGTCGACGCGCTGGCGGGCCGCATCGAATTTCTTTTCTGCGACATCCAGATTTACGAGCAACTCGACCGGTGCGAACTCCTCTGGTGCCAGTTCAGCGGCCTTGGCGATCTCGACGCGGCCTTCGGCCAATTTATTTTGCTGGATGAGGACGAGGCCGGTGAACAGGCGGAGCTGATGGCTCTTCGGCAGCGCCGGGAACAGTTGTCTGTAGGTGGCGAGGGCCTCGTCGAGGGTGCCTTGGAGGCGATAGGCGTTGCCGAGGAGAAAGCGGGCCTCGCTGCTCTCGCCCTTTTGCAGAAGGAGCCGGAGCCCGGCGATTGCGGGGCCGAAATTACGCTGCCGAAGGTTGAGTTCGGCCAATGCGATGGCGGGTTCTGGGGCAGACGGCGCGAGGGCGATTGCTTCCGTGAAGCTTGCGGTCGCTTTTCCTGATTCCGAATTTGCGACATAGGCAAGGCCTAGCTGGTGATGAGCGATTGCAGCACCGGGATAGGTCTTCGTTGCGGTTTCGAGCAGGGCTACCGCCTTGCTGGGCTCACCTTTGGCGAGGCGGACCTTTGCCGCCAGAAGCAGCGCTTCAAAGTGCGTCGGGTCCATCGCGAGAACCCTTTCGAGGTGAGTAATACTTTCGTCGAATCGTTTGTCGTTCGCGGCCAAGCCGGCCATTGCGATTCGCGTCGGGATACTGTCCGGTGCTTTTTTGAAATTCTCCTCAAGCACGCGTTTGCCTGCTTCAATCTGATTTGTCTGAAGATAGAAATTCACAAGCTGCATCCGGCTTGCGGCCCGAGCTGGGGCGGAAGCTGTGGCGGCGACGAACGCCTTTTCCGCCTTCGGTAGATCCTTGTTCGACTGACTCAAAAACCCGTTGAGCGTATTTGCAGCTGAAAGCTTTGGTTCTGCGGCCAAAGCTCGTGCCACGAGGGTTTCCGCATCTTTTTGTTTTTGCTCCCGAAGGTCCAAGATGGCGAGGCCGGTTAGCACGCTTGCGGACTGGTTTGGAAGTTGAAGCAGTCGGGCGCGGATTTCAGCATAATCCTTCGGGGTTGCGGTGGCTTCGGCGAGAACGACCGCGGCTTCTTCGTGCGGTGGAGTTTGGTCGAGCAGCGGATGCGCCAGAGTGCGAGCTTCCTCAAATTGACGTGGGCCGAACCCGACGAGTGTCTTCACGAGGCGGAGGCGAAGCTCCGTGTTCTTTGGTTGGAGTTCGTTGCCCTTACGCAAATACATGAGCGTCGGCCCGGTGCGTCCTTGATCGAAATAAATTACACCAAGGCGCGCAATCGCCTCCGGGTTAATACGGTCGATTTGGAGGACGTTCTTATACTCGAGTTCGGCCTTTTCGTAGTCACCGGACGCGAAAAATTGACCTCCTTTGGATAAATGGGCTGATTTCTTTGAATCAGCGGAACAGCCGCATAGGGCGGCGACGACGAGGCCAAACGCGGAAATCCGCAGCAGTGCAGGAACGAATGTAGGCGACATATCAGGAGGTCTTTTTTGTTGAAGATGGTGTTTTGCGATCAGATTTCACGAGGAAAAACAAGAGAGCGAAAAACGGAAGCAGTGAAAGGGCGAAAAAAATAGGCCCTCCATTATGATGGATGGGCGAATCGATCATGTGGGGTCCGACACTAACACAGAGTTGCCCGATGACGAAAACACGGAACCCGTTGCGCAAAAGGGCCAGTGGGACGACGATCAGAGTCAGCACGACCCGTTTCCAAGGTGATCGGAGAAAGAGGTAGCCCGCCAGCAGACTGGTCATGAACAAGACCAAGGTGGAGCGAATCCCGCTGCATTCAGGGGCGATTTGCAAAGCCATGCCGGGCAGTTCAAAAACTAGATTGTTCCTGTAAACGGTGGTTCCGATCAGGTTGAAGAACCAGAGAGCCGGCGGAGCCGAACCGTGTTGAAGAAAGGTCTCGACGGCATGCTCTGCCGCCGAGGGTAGGGGCACCATGAATACCAAAAAGGCCAGCGGAAACGTGGCCTGTTGGAATTCGCCGGACTTCAGTCCCCACGCGCAGGCACCCGCCAGGATCAGAACAAAAGGTAGAATTGTGAATGCCGCCGCGTCCTGCGGCACGAAATTGCCGTTCGTGATCTTGCCCCACCAGTAGCAACCGAGTGCCGCCAGTCCTAACACCATCAAGGTCGCCCCCACCGTCCGAAAAGACGAGGAATCCGAGGTTGAAATGGACTTTCGATTCTGAACGAACAGATAGGCGCTCACGATGGGCACGAGCAGCGTGTAGGAATACAGCTCGCTCTCGAGGCCGAACCGCAGGCAGTGATACAAAGGCCAAGCGAAGCCAACGACCAGGCCCAACGCGCTAACAATCAACGCGGGCGGTAAATCCAGCGTCAACTTGCGTCGGGGCGAGACTGGCGGCGCTTTAGATTTTTCGGCCAAGGTGGGGTCGGGATCCTTCATTTGAATATGGTTCTGAATCGGCGGCTTTAATCCGACTGATGGTGAAGCGGCTTGTGCTACGATCCAAGCAAGTCTCCAAGGGAGATTAGTCGGGCCTGAAAAAGCCGGTTTACGCGGCGAGCGCAGGAGACGCACCCCGGAGCAGTGGGCTTACCTCGAAAAAATGGACACTAATTCAGGCGGCTTTGATGTTTAGTGTTGGTTGTTTTTCGAACACCACAGGGGAAACATAACCGGGCGAGCTGTGGCGCCTCGTCGGGTTGAAGAACGTCTCGATGTAGTCGAAGACGGCAAGCTCAGTGTGGCGACGGCTGGCGGGAATCGCAGTATCGAGCCCGGTGTCCGTCTTGAGGGTACTCCAAAACGATTCCATGGCGGCGTTGTCGTAGCAATTGCCGGCCCGGCTCATACTGCGTTCGATCCCGGCGGCCCCCAGGGCCGCGATGTAATCCTCGTCCACGTACTGACTGCCGCGATCCGAGTGATGCAAGAGCCCCTTTGGCGGCCGCCGGCGTTTTAAGGCGTCGGCCAACGCCGCCAGCACGAGGCTGGCATGCAGCGTCGGACCACAGGCCCAGCCGACGATGCGGCGGCTCCAGCGGTCGAGGATCGCGGCAAGGTAAAGCCAACCTTCCGCCGTTTGCAGATACGTGATGTCGGTCAGCCAGCATTGATTGGGTCCGGTCGGCGCCGGACGCTTGGCGAGGAGATTGGCCGCGACCGGCTGGGCGTGCCGACTATCCCTGGTGCGGGGTCGCCGGCTGTGCTTTTTGCGCCCGCGTAAACCTTGGTCCCGCATCAAACGAGCGCAGCGGCGTTTGCTCGTACGCGTGCCCGCCTCGCGCAGATCCTCGACGATGCGCGGCGCCCCATAGGTGCCGCGGCTCGCCTCATGGGCGGCAGCGATTTGGCCCGCGAGGGCCACATCGGTGCGCTGCCGGGCGCTCGGCTGGCCGTGCCGCCAACGGTAATAGCCACTGGGCGCCACGCCCCACAGTTGGCAGAGCCAGCGG
>JANOAF010000458.1:0-8683 GCA_031411015.1 Opitutaceae bacterium
CGCGTTGACCCCAACGCGTTTTCAGTCGCCACGCCGAAACCCGAGCGCGTTGAGGTCAACGCGCTCCACCTCGAACTACCGCTTTGGCAGCTTCGATCCGCACTCCGGATCGAGCGGGGTGGCGGTGCCGACGGTCTCGACGGGTTGCGTGAACAAATATTTCCACACGGCCTCGTGGAGGAACGCGCCCTTCGCGTCTTTGCCGGCGGCGCCGCCGGGCACGACGGAACTGTGCGCGCGTTTGGCGTCGCCCTTCACCTCGAAACGCGTGATGAGCCGGCGCGTGTTCCCGTAGGGCGGCGCGCTCGCATCGACATCGGTGATCGGCCCGAAGGCGTGCAAGCCGAGCATTTGCCAGGAGCGGCAGTAGTGGTCGCCCGTCCAGCCGGTATCAAGCACGTGGCTGAAGCCGAAAAAGCGATTCGCGGGCGTCGCGGAAGGAAATCCCTGCCAGCTCTCCAGTTGATCGCGCGCGCCACAAAACATGACCACCCGATCCACGCGCTGGTGCACGGCGAAGCGCGCGGCCGAGGTCGCGCCGTGCGAGGAACCGGCCATGATGACTTTGTCCCAGCGCAGCCCGCTCCCGTCCGCGGCGAGAAACTGTTCCCAGTGACCCTGCGGATGCTCCTTCGCAAGCCAGCGCACAAATTGAAACGCCCGCTCCATCATACCGTCCGGTTTCGGGATCGCGCAGAGCGGCGAGGCGTCGTCGCCCGTCGTCGCCTCGAGCCGCATTTTGCCTAGGCTCGTGCCGTCGTCGCGTGCCTTGGTCGGGATGATACCGAACCATTTGTTGGCGTAGTGAACTTGGATCGCATGCAGCCCGTAGTCGCCAAGGCGATCGAAGAGCGGCGCACCGTAGCCCATCAGCCAGATGACGAGGCGGCCACGCGGGGCGACGCGCGTGTCGACGACGGCGTGCTCGAGGTCCTGCACCTTGCCGTCCTTGTCCTTGAAAACGAAATCGATCTCCGGGTGCTCCTTGGCGCGGGGGTCAATCTCGCTGGCGCGTTTTGTGAGGTGATAGCGCTGCGGTGCTTTGTCGGGGTAGGCCGGGACCGTTGGCTCGGCGGCGTGAGTTGTGCCGCAGAGCAGGGCGAGAACGCAGAGGTAACGTTTCATGGGATGGGGAAGACCGAAGGGTATTCCGTAGCGGCCAATTCCCACTGGGGGAAGCACGGACGCGAAGAATCTCCGCGCCCGAGATTATCGGGTCTGCGCCGGGTAGCGCCGCAGGTCGAGGGTGTGTTTGCCCTCGGGCGGAAAATCGATCTTGGGAATGAAGCGGGATTGGCCGAGGGTCGCAGTCCAAGGTTGCCAGCGCTCAGTGCGACGCGCGGCGGCCTCGGTGTCGTTGGCGGGCACGTCCGGGTAAGATGAATCCGTCGGGTTCCACACATGCCAGCGCGCGGCGGCGAGGACGGTGAGCGTTTCGCGATCCACCCATTCGAGCAGAAGCGGCGAATGCACCGGAATGTGCGGCTGGAGGGACGGCGTGAGATAAAATGCGCGATAACGAATGCCGCAGGCGGCGGCGCCGTCGGACGTGGCGCGGAATTCACACGGCAGGCCGTTGACAAGCAGGAGGCCGGTTTCGAGCAGCGCCGCGTCGGAAAGACGGGCTTCAATGCGGTCGAGACTGGAGTCGACGGTGCGTGCGACGGTGCCGGCGTTGGGCGATTCGCCGAGAAGAGGCCACGCTTCGAGGGCTTGGCGAAATTCTACCGTGAACGTTTTCTTTGTTTTCTTTTCTGCGTTTTCGATGGCGAGGACAAACCCCCCGAGCTTCGGAAAACGGAATTCCCACGGCACGCGCAGCCAATCCGGATCGAAGGCGATACCGTGTTGCTTCAGGTCGGCGCAGATGGCGGCGAGGTCTTCCCAGACGAACGAGGGGAGGAAGAAACGATCATGGAGTTCGCCGGCCCAGCGAACGAACGGCGTCTTGAAAGGATCCGCGGCGAGGCGGGCGAGGATAGCGCGAATGAAGAGGGCCGTGGCGGATTGCACGGCGGCGGCGGGATGCGTCTCGAATGCCCGGAACTCGACGAGACCAAGGCGGCCGTTGGGCGCGTAGGGATTCCACATCTTGTCGACGCTGATCTCGGCGCGGTGCGTGTTGCCCGAGCGATCCATCAGGAGATCGCGGAAGAGCAGATCGAAGAGCGGCAGGTTTTGCGGGCGGCCGAAATTCTCCGCGCCGGCGCAGGCGATTTCGAGTTCGTAGAGCGCCTCAAACGTGGACTCGTCGATGCGCGGGGCTTGCGAACTGGGCCCGAGGTAGGCACCGGTGAAGGCATAGCTGAGCGCGGGGTGATGCTGCCAATAGCGGATGATCGAGGGCAGGAGCGCGGGGAAGACGAAGAACGGCGAGAGCAGGCCGACGGGGCCACCGAAGACGAGATGCGCGCCGCCGCCGGTGCCGGCCTCGCGGCCGTTAAACTGGAGCTTGCGCGCGCAGAGGCCGCAGGCCTTGGCCGCGGCGTAGAGTTGCACGAGCTGCGCGTCGTAGTCGGCCCACGTGGCGCAGGGCGTGAGGTTGATTTCGAGGACGCCGGGATCACTCGCGAGCCCGATGGTGGGGATCTTCGGATCGGGCGGCGGGGCGTAGCCCGCGAGCACGACGTCGCGCAGCTTGAGCGTGGCGAGGGCGTTTTCGATGGCGACGAGCAGCGCGAGGTAACTGGCGAGCAGCAGCGGCGGGACGAAGATTGTCAGCGTGCCGGTTTTGATCTCGGCGGTGAGGGCGCGGCGGAGATTTTTTTCGCCAAGTGAGCCGAGCGGGAGGCGAAGGCCGACGGGGCTATCGCCGGGAAACAGGGCGATGAGAGGTGGGGTCTGGGCGATGGGGTCTGGGGGGAAGCAGGAAGACCAATCGTCCGTGATCCACGTGCCGGTGGCGTGGTCGAGCGGCAGGACGTAGCCGACGATGGCGGTGGGCGCGGCGGGTTCGGCGAGCGGGAGTGCGTGCGCGGTGGGCAACGCGAGCGACGTGGCGAGAGTGGCGAGGAATTTTTTGGTGTCGGCGACCGTGTGCGTGCCGGGTTCGGTGTCGGCGCGGAGGCGCGTGACGTCCCGCCAGACGGGTTGCTTGTCGGCGCGGCTTTGCACGAGAAGCGTCCAGCGCGGGAGCGGTTCGCCGGGATAATGCTTGCCGGAGGTTTCGAGAATCACCGCGCCCGGGGCGGTCGTGCGAACGAGTTCGCGCGCGAGCTTGCGGGCGTAGGCGAGTTTCGTGGGACCAAGCGCGGCATTCTGCCACTCGACGCCGCTGGGTGAAATCGGAACGAAGGTGGGCTCGCCCCCCATCGTGAGCAGCATGCCGGACCGTGCCAGCGAAGCCTCGACCGCGGTGCCACAACGAGTGATTTCGGCCCATTTGGAAGCGGTGAAGGGCGTGGTCATGGGAAGGAGTTTAAAATTGAGGCAGCGTTTCTACAGCCTCTCGATCGAGAGGGTGGTGGTCAGTTGCGAGGTGATGCCGGACGCGCCAAAAAAGGAACCTTGGACGGGGTTGACGCTCTCGGCGACGGCCGCATGGGCGACGGGCACAAACGAATCGTCACAAAAAATCCCGCGCGTCGGATCCAGTCCGCGCCAGCCCGCGCCGGGCAAATAAATTTCGACCCACGCGTGCATGGCGGGGGAAAGTCCGGCCCCGGTGCCGGGCTGCGGCGGTTCGAAGAGATAGCCGCTCACGAATCGCGCCGCGAGGCCCTGCGCGCGGCACAGCTCGATGAGAAAAACGGCGTAGTCGCGACACGAGCCGTTGCCCCGGGCGAGGGTCTCGCTCGCAGATTGAATCCCCTCCTCGTCGCGGCGGTTGTAGAAGAGAGACGCGTGGACCGCGGAGTTGAGGGCAGAGAGAAAAGCCACGGTGTCGGTCGGTGGCGCCGGCAGCCAGCGATCGAGCCAGGTGCGAAATTGCGCGAGGGGCGGCGAGTCGGCGCGCGGTTGCAGGCAGGGCGCGAGCCCGGTGCGTTCGGAATAATCGTAGGCGAAGGGAAACGTCAGCGCGGAAGGCTTGAGGAAAAAATCGAAGGGATTCGTGTCGAGCGTCTCGACCATGAGTTCGCTGTGAAATTCCAGCCGCGAAGCGGGGCCGCCGGCGAAGAACGCCCAGTCGAGTGCGTTGTCGAGCGGATCGGTGGTGGCGATGAGGCGGGCCGAGGGTGTGACTTCGAGGGAAAACTCATGGAGCTTTTGCCGCGAACTCTCGCGTGGGCGCAGGTAAAGGGCATGCGGCGCGAAAGAGACGGGCACCGCGTAGTCGTAGCGGGTGAAGTGGCGAATGCGGAGAAACATGGCGTGCCGTGGTTCGAGGGTGGCGGCGGAACGATTGTGCCGGCGCTACGGCGCGAGCGCCGGGATGTGGTTGGGCGTCTCCCGGACTGAGACGTCGACTTTCAGCGAACGCGTGGGCGCGCCGCGATAGGTGCCGTTGACGGGGCGCACGTCGGCGTAGTCGCGACCGACGGCGACTCTTACATACCGATCGTCGGCAACGCGGTCGTGAGTCGGGTCGAATGACGCCCAACCGAAGCCGGGAATCCATGCCTCGGTCCACGCGTGCGACGCTTCGATTTCGCGGGGCCGGCGGGTGGTGTTGAAAAAATATCCGCTGACATAGCGCGCCGGGATGCCCAAAGACCGGCACAGTCCGAGGTGGACGTGGGCAAAATCCTGGCACACGCCCATGCGAAGTTTAAGGACATCGGTGGCCTTTGTGTTTACGCCCGTGGTTTTCGGCCGGTAGGCGAACCGCCGATAGATGTGGGCCCCGAGGCGGCGCACGTCGTTCCACACATCGCTGCGGCCTTCGGCGAGAGCATCCTGCGCTTCGCGCCAGAGCTCAACGTCGAGCGGCACGTAGTGGGAACTGTTGTAGAATTCGGCGAGCATTTCGCGCTCCTCGGAACGCTCGAGTTCGGCAAACGGGGCCCGCGGGACCGGCCGCCGTGCTGGCATCGGGGTCGTCTCGACGGTCGAAATCGCCTCGATGGCGAGCTTGCGGTGATCGTCGATGACTTCGAAGTGATGCACCATGTTGCCGTAGAAGTCTTCGTAGTGACGTGAATTCGTGCTTGGCGTGAGGCAGAGTTTGAATTCGTGGCAGCGCTGGTTCTCGTCATCCATCGCCCGCAGGCGCACTTCGTTGAAGCTGTCGTGCGCCTTGCCCGCGTAGGTGAACGTGGTGCGATGGATAATGCGAAGGTGCATGAATTCAGGTTCGCTTGCACCGGGCGTTTGCGGGGCAGGCCAGAGGCAACGGAGTCGCGGCAGTCGGACTCACTGTTGCTGCTGCTGCTGTTCGTCGCCCGAGGATTCCGCGGGATAGAACATCGTCGATTCGACGACCGCGCTGCTGATCGTGTCGAGGGCGGTTTGAATCTCCGTGAGAAACTCATGGAGGCCCTGATCCAGCACCTCGGTAATCGTAAGAGACTGGAGCTCGGTGAGCAACCGACGCGAAGCGCGACCTGCTTCGGACTGGGGCCGCACGCCCGTTTCGCCGAGGATGCGCCGAAGGAAATCATCGACTTGGGCGACGCAGAAATGGAGCGACCGGGGAAACGAATCGGAGAAGATGAGGAATTCCGCGGCCTTCCACGGGAGAATCTCGCGAACGTGGTAGCGCCGGTAGGCTTCGAGGGCGGAAGCGGAACGCAGCACCGCCTGCCACTGGGCGGTGTCAACCGCACCGCCGACGTCCGTCGCACTCGGAAGTAGGATGTGATATTTGACGTCGAGGATGCGCGTCGTCTTGTCAGCGCGTTCGAGGTATTTCCCGAATTCGATAAATTCCCATCCCTCGGAACGCGAATAGGTCGAGGCCGTGAGCCCTTGGAACAAATGCGAGGCCTGTTTGATTTGGCCAAAAAATTCCGTGGGGCTGTCGGCCCACACCGCGGCGGTGGTGCGCGACTTCAAGAAAAGGTGAAGTTCGTTGATCGCCGCCCACATCTCGACCGAGATCTGGTCGCGAATCATGCGGGCGTTTTCGCGGGCGGCATAGACGCAGGAGAAAATCGAATTGGGGTTCTTCAGGTCGAAGGCGAGAAACTCGGTCACGGTGCGGCTGTCGGCCGTGTCGTAGAGTTTCGCGAAGGACTCCTCGTCACCCGTGCTGAGAATGAGCGACTCCCAGTGCTGGTTGAGCTTGGAGTCGGCGACGTTTTGAAAATCGACGAGAAACTGGAGATTGACCTCGAGGAGCCGGGCGGTGTTTTCCGCGCGCTCGATGTAGCGGCTCATCCAGTAAAGCGAATGCGCCACGCGGGACAGCATGGTGGTGGCCTGTAAACGCGTGGCCTGGAGCGAGGCAGTTTTGGAAGCCATGGTTATTCGTCTCCGTGCAAGACCCACGTGTCCTTCGAGCCGCCGCCTTGGGACGAATTGACGACAAGCGATCCCTTGCGCAGCGCGACGCGCGTCAGCCCGCCCGGGGTCACGGTGATTTTTTCTCCGTAAAGAATGTAGGGTCGCAGATCGATGTGCCGGCCCTCGAGTTTGCCGTCGCACCACGTGGGGGAGCGCGAGAGCATGATCGGATCCTGGCCGATGAAGTTGCGCGGATTGGCGGCGACCTGCGCACGGAACTCCTCGCACTCCGCCTTGGTTGACGCCGGGCCGATTAACATCCCGTAGCCGCCCGCTTCGTTGGCGGATTTCACCACGAGCTTTTCGATGTTCTCCAAAATAAATTTCCGGTCGAGTGGCTCGGCGGCGAGGTAGGTGTTGACGTTTGGCAGGAGCGGTTCCTCGCCCAGGTAGTATTTGATCAGCTTCGGGACGTAGGCGTAGATGACCTTGTCGTCGGCGACGCCGGTGCCGATGGAGTTGGCTAGCGCCACATGACCCGCGCGATAGGCGTTCACGAGTCCGGGCACGCCGAGCATGGAATCGGCGCGGAAGACCGTGGGGTCGAGAAAGTCGTCGTCGATGCGGCGGTAAATCACATCGACCGGCACGAGCCCGGCGGTGGTGCGCATGAACACGTGCGCGTCACGCACCACGAGGTCGCGGCCCTCGACGATCGGGATGCCCATCTGGCGCGCGAGAAAACAGTGCTCAAAGTAGGCGCTGTTGAAAACTCCGGGCGTGAGGAGCACGACGTTGGGTTTGTCCTTGTCGGGCGCGAGATAGAGTAGCGCTTTCAGCAAATCATCGCCGTAGCTCTCGACCGGCCGCACGCCGTAGCTTTGGAAGAGATTGGGAAACGCGCGGCGCATCGCGGCGCGATTCTCGATCATGTAGCTCGCGCCGGAGGGACAGCGGAGATTGTCCTCCAGCACGAGATAGTTACCCTTGTCGTCGCGAATCAAATCCGAGCCGCAGATGTGGACATAGATTCCACGCGGCACGGAAAAATTCATGAACTCGCGGCGGAAATGTTTCGCACCAAGGATGAGCGCGGGCGGGATAATCTTATCCTTCAGGCATTTTTGCCCATGGTAGATGTCGTCGAGAAACAGATTGAGCGCATGTAACCGCTGCACGAGCCCCGCCTCGATCCGGCGCCACTCGCGATCCGGGATGATTCGGGGGATGAGATCGAAGGGGAAGATGCGCTCCGTGCCCTGCGAGTCGTTGTAGACCGTGAACGTTACGCCGCGTCGGAGAAACGCGAGGTCGACGGCGGCACGGCGGTGTTCGAATTCATCGATGGGAAGGCGCCCAATGCGCTCCGCCAGCCGGCTGTAGTGCGATCGGACGTTGTTCTCGCCCGAGGCGGAGAACATCTCGTCGAAAAAGAGGCCGGTATCGTAGTGGGAGTTGAGGATCGACACGGAGGGTTTTGAACTATCGCTACTCGTTTAGCAGGACTCTTGCCAGAACGACGAGCAAGTCACCTCGTTTCAATCACGGAACTCGCTCGGATACTCGTTTGGCACGGAACCCAATTCCAAGCTTCCCGGCCGTGGCGGGTTGCGTATTACTTTCGACCGTCACCACTGCCGCGCCCCGCCGTCAACCCCACGTATGCCTCACGCCCCGCGTCTCGAAGACCTGTTTCTGACCCGCCGGGATTTTCTCCAGCGGTGTGGGATTGGTTTTGGGGCGCTCGGGCTCGCCTCGATGGCTGGGCCTCAGCTCCTCGCCGAGCCGAGCGGGGTGAACATGGATCGGCCGCTGGCGCCGCGCGCACCGCATTTTCCCGCGAAGGCGAAACGCGTGATCCATATTTTTGCCAATGGCGGGCCGTCGCAGGTCGACACGTTTGACCCGAAGCCCGAGCTGACGAAGTGGCACGGCAAGCCGATTCCGCTCGATTTGAAAACGGAGCGGAAGACCGGCGCGGCGTTTGGTTCGCCGTTCAAGTTTCAAAAATACGGCCGCAGTGGCATCGAGGTCAGTGAGCTCTTTCCGCACGTCGCCGAATCGATCGACGAGATTGCGGTGATTCGGTCGATGCACGCCGATGTGCCGAATCACGAGCCCTCGCTCATGCTGATGAACTGCGGCGATGCCCGGCTGCCGCGGCCGAGTCTTGGATCGTGGGTGACTTACGGGCTCGGTTCGGAAAACCAAAATCTCCCCGGCTTCATCGCGATGTGCCCTGGCGGCTATCCGATTCAGGAATCGCAAAATTGGCAGAGCGGATTTCTGCCCGGTATTTACCAGGGCAACTACATCAACACCGCGTTCACCGAAATCGATCAGCTCATCGAGCACATCC
>JANOAF010000459.1:0-3208 GCA_031411015.1 Opitutaceae bacterium
GGAAGCCGATCTCGTGATCAATATCGGGACGCGGCTGAGCGATTTCACGACGGCGTCGAAGACTCAGTTTCAAAACCCGCGCGTGCGCTTCATCGGCATCAACGTCCACTCGGCCGACGCCCGCAAACACGGCGCGCTCCCGCTCGTCGGCGACGCCCGCGCGATCCTCGCGCAACTCACCCGCGCGCTTGCCGGCTGGCGCGTGCCAGCCGCACACGGCACAAGGGTGAAGCGTCTGCGCGCCGCGTGGGACGATACCCGCGCCGAGCTTGTCGCACCGAAGCGCGGCGTGCCGCTCACACAGGCGCAAGTCATCGACGAAGTGAACCGCGCGTGCGGCACCGACGGCATAGTTATTCACGCGTCCGGCGGCATTCCCGGCGACATCCACAAGCTCTGGCGCTCGCACGCCGCCACGGACTACCACTCCGAATACGGCTACTCCTGCATGGGCTACGAGATCGCCGGCGCGCTCGGCATCAAACTCGCCGCGCCCAAGCGCGAAGTTTACGCGTTCCTCGGCGACGGCAGCTACCTGATGCTCCACACCGAGATCGTCACCGCGGTGCAGGAGGGACTGAAACTTACCATCGTGCTCGTGGACAACCATGGCTTCGGCTGCATCCACGGCCTGCAACGCGGCAGTGGCGGCAACAGTTTCGGGAACGAATTTCGCCATCGCACCGGCGCGAACGCGCGTCTCGAGGGCAAACCCGTCGCCGTGGATTTCGCGAAAAACGCCGAGAGCCTCGGCGCCGCCGGCATTCGTGCTGAAACCCCCGCCGAGCTGCGCGCCGCTCTCGCGAAAGCGAAAGCCGCGCGCGGTGTGGTGCTCATCTTCGTAACCACGCCCGCCGACGTGCGCCTGCCCGGCTACTCGTGGTGGGACGTGCCCGTCTCCGCCACGTCGAAACTCCCCGGCGTGCGTGCTGCCCGAGCCCGCTATGACCGCACGGTGAAAACGAAGCAGCGGTTCTATTATTAATTCGTAGCCGCGAGCGTGAGCGAGTGGTCCTTCCTCCACTTGCTTACGCTCGCAGCTACCAAAAAAACATGCCCACGTCCCTTCATCCCTCCTGCCTCGTCGGGGCCAATCCCATCGTCTGGTCCAACGACGACTTCGTGGACCTCGCCGGCGATGTGCCGCTCGACACGATTCTCCGCGAGATGCGCGCGGCCGGTTTCGCCGGCAGCGAACTCGGCCACGCCTACCCTCGCACACCCGCCGCACTCGCCGAAGCCCTCGGTCGCCATCACCTCCGCCTCGTCAGCGGTTGGCACTCCACCTACCTCGCGTCGAAGACCTATGCCGCCGAGGAGAAAGATTTCCGGACGCACCTCAACCTCCTGAAAACCCTGGGCGCGCGCGTCGCCATCGTCGCCGAGTGCACGCGCTGCATCCACGGTGACAAAAGCGCGGCCCTCGGTTTCTCCGAGAAACTCACGCCGCGCCTCACCGAATCAGAATGGCGCAGGTTTATTACCGGGCTGAATCGCTTCGTCGCCATTGCCGCCGGCGAGGAGGTGCGCGTCGTTTACCACCACCACATGGGCACGGTCGTCCAGGGCGAGGCTGACCTCCATCGTCTGCTCGCTGCTGTCCCCGAACTCTCGCTGCTCCTCGACGCTGGCCACCTTGCGTTCGCCGGCATCGATCCCGTCGCGATCGCGAAGCGCTACGCTGCACGCATCGCTCATGTGCACCTCAAGAGTGTGCGCCCCGAGGTCGCCGAGCGCGTGCGCCGGGAAAGCTGGTCGTTCTACCGCGCCGTCGCCAACGGCGTGTTCACCATCGCCGGTGACGGCTGCGTGGACTATCCCGCGATTTTCAAAATTCTCGCGCGCGCCGACTACCGCGGTTGGCTCGTCGTCGAAGCCGAGGAGGATCCCGTGAAAGTCCGCGCGCTCCCCAAAGCCAAAAAAGCCCGCGCGTATGTCCGCACGCACGCCGGGATCTAACCAAACCGAGTAACCTCAGATGGACACAGATTCACACAGATATTCAGACCATCGAAGTCGGCTGCTCCGATTTCCATCTGTGTTCATCTGTGTCCATCTGTGGTAAAAAACAGTTTTTCTCCCATGATCTCCCGCATGTCCCAGATGACGGCGCTCGGCGCCGATTGGTGGAACGACTCCGGTGTGCCCGCCGAACTTTCCGAAGCCGTCGCGCTCGGCGCCGTCGGCGGGACTTCGAATCCCGTCATCGTTTCGCAAGCCGTCAAGGCGCAGCCCGCCCTCTGCCATCCCATCATCGACCGGCTGCTGGCGGAGAATCCGTCCGACACTGAAGACGACATCGCGTGGAAACTGATCCACACGCTCGCCCTCGACGCGGCCGCGCGGCTCAAGCCGATCTTCGACGCGACGCGCGGGGCGAAGGGGTTTCTCTCCGCGCAGGTGAATCCGAAATATTATCCGAGCAAAGAGCTGATGGTCGCGCAGGCCACGGAACTTGCCGCGCTCGCGCCCAACATCGCGATCAAGGCACCGGCCACCGAAGTCGGCATCGCGGCGATGGAGGAGATGACGGCGCGCGGTATCCGGGTAAACGCCACCGTGAGCTTCACCGTGCCGCAGGCGCTCGCCGTCTCTGCGGCACTGGAGCGCGGCCTCAAACGCGCGCGCACCGCCGGCCGCGATGCCGACGCCATCCGCCCTTACATCACGCTCATGATCGGCCGCGTGGACGACCAGTTGAAACGCATCGCCGACAAGGAAAAAATCGCGACGACGCCGGGCGCGATCGACTGGGCGGGCATCGCGGTGTTCAAAAACGCGCACCAGCTTTTCAAAACGAGTGGCCGCCCCGGCACGCTCCTGGCCGCCGCGTATCGCCACGAAGACCACTGGTCGCAGATCATCGGCCGCGACGTTTTGCAGACCGTGCCCTACACGTGGTGGACAAAGTTCAACGTCTCCGCGACCGCGCCCGCGCTCACCCTCGACCAGCCGGTAGATGGCGCGATTCTGGCCGAGCTGCGCGCGAAATTTCCCGACTTCATCCGCGCCCATGACGAGCACGGCATGAAGCCCGCCGAGTTCCTCGACTACGGCGCGACCCAGCACACGCTCAGTCAATTCCTCGGCGGCTATGGCGACTTGATCGCCTCCGTGCGTTCGCGCATGTTGCCCGTGTAGGGCGGACTTCAGTCCGCCGCCCTCGCCCACGCCTCCCGCTCGGCGGACTGAAGTCCGCCCAACTTTC
>JANOAF010000460.1:0-2245 GCA_031411015.1 Opitutaceae bacterium
GACGCGCTTGCCCGCGAGGTTCGCGGCCGAGTAGCGCGCGGGCAGCAGCGCGTCCACCGCTGGATTCCAAATCGCGTTGTCTACGCCGTTGAGCAGGCCCACGAGGTCATCGACGCGGGTCTGCACCACCCCATCAAGCCCGCAGCCAAACTCGGCCGTTTGGATTTCCTTCGCGTAACGCGGACTCACCGTGGTCAACCGATCCGCGAAGAGCATGCCGCCCTTCATCAAGTTGATCTGCGAATAGTATTCGAGCCCATCCATCTGGTTGAGTTCGTCCGGGAGATTGGTGCGCGCGAAGGTCTTCGCCGGAAACACGCCCTGATACGCGATGTTGTGGATCGTGAAGACGGTTTTGAGCGCAAGGGTCACGCCATGCCGCCGCTCCGCGTCGCGCAGAAGCACCGGCACCAGCGCCGCCTGCCAGTCGTGGCAATGCACGACATCCGCGCCGAGGTCACCGATCCGAAGCATCTCCACCACCGCTTTGCAGAAAAAGATAAAGCGATCCGCGTTGTCCTCATAGTCGCGCTCACCGTTGCCGTAAGGCGCGCGACGGTCGAAAAATTCTTCGCGGCAAATCAGGAAAACGCTGAGATTTTTCCTGGGCGAAAATACCCGCACATCGCCGGCGAGAAAGTCGTTACCGAGCTCGACCTTGAACCGGAGCTTCCGCGTCGCTCCCGCCGCGTCACGGTGGTCCATCGCCGCACGATAGCCGGGGAGAAAGACGGCGACCTCGTGGCCTTTGTCCGCCAGTGCGGAAGCGAGCGCGCCAACCGCGTCCGCCAGACCACCGGTCTTCATATACGGGAATAACTCACTCGCCACGTGGACGATTTTCATCGCCGGTAGCTAAGCCGGACTATTTCGTCAGTCCAATCCAAAGCACGGCGTGCGCCGCGCACCCCTCACATATTATGTCACTCCGAGACCGCCTGCTGGCGCTATTGCGCGACCCCGCGTATGCACCCGGCAACGAATTCGAACTCTCCCGTCGCCTCGAATTAAACAAAAAAGATCGCGCGTCACTCGCGCACGAGGTGCGCCTGCTGCTTAAGGGCGGCGATTTCACCCGCCTGCGCAACGGGCGGATCACGGCGCAGGGCGCGGAGCGGCGCGAGTCGTCCGCGACGGAGTCGCGCCGGATTTTTGTGCCCACTCATCGTGGGCCCGTGATGCCGCCCCCCGGCACGCCACCCGCTGCACTCTTCAGCCCCGACCGTCGGCCCAAAGCGGCGTCCTCAGTCGCAGAAAAATCCGCGCGCACCGAAACCGCACCGCGCGCCGATCCCCCGCTCCGGCCGGACGAATTAATCGGACGTATCCAGTTTCGCGCCGGCGGCTCGGCCTTCGTCGTGCGCGAAGCCGTCGCCGGCGAGGAAGCCGAGCCCGCGCTCCAAGTTTTTCCCGAGGATACCGGCGTCGCCCTCCCCGGCGATCGCGTGCTCGCGCGTGAGTTTCCCGGCCGCAAGGGCAAGCGCCCCGGCGAAAAAATCGGCGGCATTGTGCGCGTGCTCGAACGCGAACGCGACACCATCGTCGGCGATTTGCGCGCCGGCCGTCGCGGCTATATTGTGCAGCCCGACGACCCGCGTTTCAGCTACGAGATCCGCGTCGGCGATCCGTCCGATAGCGATGTCGAGCCCACCCCGCGGCCCGGCGACAAGGTGGTCGTCAAGCTCGGCGACTGGCGCCGTCGCGACGATCCGCTCACCGGCACCATCACCTCGCGCCTCGGCCGCACGCACGAGCCGCGCGCGGAGCTCATGGGAATTTTCCTCCGCTACGATTTGTCCACGCAGTTTCCGACCGAGGTGGAGCGCGAGGCCGCCGCCCTGCCCGACCGCGTCCAGCCCCGCGATCTCGCGCACCGGCTCGACTACCGCGGAAAAGCTGTCTTCACGATCGACCCTGATGACGCGAAGGACTTTGACGACGCGCTCTCCTACGAAGTGCTCGATGGCGGCGACGTTCGGATCGGCATCCACATCGCCGATGTCTCCAGCTACGTGAAGGCCGGCTCGGCCCTCGACAAGGAAGCCCAGCGCCGCGGGAATTCGACCTATCTCGTCGGCGTCGTGATCCCGATGCTGCCGGAAAAACTTTCCAATGGCCTCTGTTCGCTCGTCGAAGCCCAGGACCGGTTGTGCAAGGCGGTGTTTCTTACGTTCGACAAAAAGGGCCGGTCGAAGGAAACCACCTACGCGAACACGGTGATTCGCAGCCGGAAGCGGCTTACGTA
>JANOAF010000461.1:0-5657 GCA_031411015.1 Opitutaceae bacterium
TTGTTGTCGTCGAGGCCGAGGAGGCGGAGGAGCGTGACGTGGACGTCGCGCACATGGTGGATGCAGTCGACGGCTTCCATGCCGGTCTCGTCGGTCGCGCCGATGGTGTGGCCGGCTTTCACGCCGCCGCCGGCAAACCACATCGTCATCGCCTTCGGGTTGTGGTCGCGGCCGTAGGCGGTGCCGCCACGCACGCCGTTGTCGGGCGTGCGACCGAACTCGCCGCACCAGACGACCAGCGTGCTATCGAGCAGCCCGCGCTGCTTGAGATCGGTGATGAGCGCGGCGATGGGCTGATCGACGCCCCGCACGAGGTTGCCATGGGCGCGCTCGATGTAGTCGTGCGAATCCCAGGTGCCATTGTAGAGCTGCACGAAGCGCACGCCCTTCTCGACGAGCTTGCGCGCGAGGAGGCATTTGCGGCCGAAGGCATCGGTCGCGTCGGTGCCGATGCCGTAGAGTTGTTTCGTCTTCTCGTCTTCCTTCGAGAGGTCGAGTGTCTCGGGAACCTGCAGCTGCATGCGGAAGGCGAGTTCGTAGTTGTCCATCCGCGCGGCGAGTTCGTCGCGGCCGGGATGTTGCGCGGCGTGGGCAGAGTTGAGTGAGGCGAGGAGGTCGAGGTTCTTGCGCTGGCGCTCACGCGTGACGCCGGCGGGCGGCGTGAGATCGAGGATGGGCGAACCTTTCGCGCGCAGCGGCGTGCCTTGGAAACTCGCGGGCAGATAGCCGTTGCTCCAGTTGGCCGTTCCGCCCTGCGGATAGCTTATCTCGGGCAACACAATAAAACCCGGCAAATCCTGGTTCATCGAACCCAGGCCGTAGTTGACCCATGCGCCGAGGCCGGGATCGCCGCCGAAGCGGTTGCCGGTGTTCATCTGATACATCGCGGTCGGGTGATTCACGCTGTCCACCTGACAGCCGCGGTAGAAACAAAGATCGTCGGCGACGCGCGCGAGGTGTGCCCAATTCGTCGCCATGTCGGCGCCACTCTGCCCAGCTTTGCGAAACTCAAACGGGCTGCGCACGTAATAGCGCTTGCCGCTCTCCATCGCGGATTTCGTTTTTCCCTCGCGGGTGAATTCCTGGAGGTGGAGCTTCGCGAGCATCGGCTTCGGGTCGAACGTATCGAGGTGCGACGGTCCGCCCTCCATCATCAGGAAGATGCAATTCTTCGCCTTGGCCGGAAGATGCCCGGGGCGCGGCGCGAAGGGGCTGACAGGCAGGGTCTGGGATTTGGGGTTTGGGGTCTGGGCGGCGGAAGCGGACGACGCGAGCAGCGAGGTGAATGCCACGCTGCCGAGACTCGCGCCGAGGCTGTAGAGAAAATCGCGGCGGGTCGGGGCATGGAGAGCGCGCGCGCCGGCGCAAGGGAAGTAGGGCGTGCTCATGGGGAGGGGCGAAGGCGCAGTGGGTGAAATCCAAACGACAGAAGGTTGGCCACAAAAAGGCGCAAAAATCGGAGGGCGATGGAGGGTCGAAAGGCGCCCATAGGCGCACGGACCTGGTGGCGGGATGTTGGCAGAAAACTATCCGCGCGCCTATGGGCGCAACGCACGGGCGCGGCGTCGCCCTTGATCTCTTGCGCCTCTTTGCGGCCAAACTGATTGAAAACGTCAGTCCACATACGCGAATTCGTTCGAGTTGAAGAGCGCGAGGCAGACATCGGCGAGGGCGCGCGTGGGGAGCGCGACATCGGCGGGTTGGAGGTCGGGCACGAAGTCGGCGTAGGCGTGGAGCGTTTCGTTAAAGGAAAAACGCTCGCCGGTGTTTTCCTCAACGGCGTCGCGGCGGATCGTGCGCGGGGGCGGCGCGGCGGCGGGCTTTTCGCTCGCGATGAGTTGCTCGATGGCGCGCCAGTGCGTGAGGCACGCCGTCGTCTCGGCGGCAGTCGGCGCGCGGCCGAGCACCAGCGCGAAGCAGCGCGCAATCGCAGCGGAATCGTTCGCGGTTTCCTTCACCGCGCGGGCGGCGAGAGCGAGGGCGCGGGCGTGGCTGGCGGCGCTGTTGAAGAGACTGAAAACCTGCGGCGTGATCGTGGAGGCGTCGCGGCGCTCGCAGGAAAAATCGGGGCCGGGCTGATTGAAGACCTCCATCGCGGGATCGGGGAGGCCGCGGATTTTCAACGCGTAGAGACTGCGACGGTGACGCTGCGCTGGGAGTGGATTCGGCGTCCACGCGGCCGCAAACGTGCCCATGACCTGCCGGGGCTGGAGCGCGGCCTCGAGATTGATTTCGGGGCGATTGGGGATGCCGCCGAGCGCGAGGTTGAGTTCGCCGGTGGTGGCGAGCATGGCGTCGCGCAGCTCCTCCGCGGTGAGGCGGCGCGGGGAAAATGCAGCGTAGCTCGTCCCGAGGGGATCTTTTTCGGCGGGGAGCTGGCGGTCGGGGTGCACCGCGCTGCGGCGGTAGGCGGCGCTCGTCATGATCGCCCGGTGGAGCTGTTTGAACGACCAGCCTTGCTCGACAAAAGTCGCGGCGAGCCAGTCGAGCAGCTCGGGGTGCGTAGGCTTTTTTCCGGTGCTGCCGAAATTATTCGGATTACCCGCGATGGGTTGGCCGAAATGCCAGAGCCAGACGCGATTCACAATCGTCCGGGCGGTGAGCGCGTTGTCCGGACTCGCGATCCACTCGGCCAAGGCGCGGCGGCGGCCCTCGATCGCATCCGGCACGGGCGTCTTCTGAATCGCACCGAGCACGCTGAGCACGCCGGGCGACACTTTTCCGCCATTCGAAAACGGATCGCCGTAGGTGAGGATGCAGGTTTCCTCAAGTTCGCCGGCGGTCATGCGATCGGCGGGCATGCGGAGCGGCGTGAAGACCGCCTTCAGGTCGGGCGTGCGGCCGTTGTAAACGGCGAGGGCGAAAGGCTCGTAGCGGTCGAGCTCCCACTTGAGACGCTCGAGGCCCTTGCGCGCGACGCGCTCGTTGCCGTAGTCGTCGGGACTGAAGCCGACGAGCTTCGGCGGAAACTGATCCTCGGGGACCTTGTTGCGCGTCATCGTGGCGCGCGCGACGGCGAAGACGCCGTTGAAATCGCTGCGCTTGTTGTTTTTCCGCTCAAAGGTGCGCGCCTGCTCGACGGCGGCGCGCCACGCGGCGGGATCAATTTTCTTTTCGGTATACCATGTCTCGGCGGAGGCGAGTAGCTGCGCGTCGAGGCGCTCGAGCGTGGCGAGATAGCCGGCGCGGCGCGGCTCCAAATATTTTTTCTCATCGAACCCCGCCGTATTTTCCTGCGGGAGAAACGCCGCCGGGCGCTCGCTGAGCTGCGTCGTCGCGAACACCGCCTGCATGGAGTAGTAGTCGCGCGTCGGAATCGGATCGAACTTGTGGTCGTGGCAGCGCGCGCACTGGAGCGAGTGCGCGAGGAAGGTCTCGCCGACGCTGTTGGTGACATCGTCTAGGAAACGCTGGCGCGCGATCTTGGCGACTTCCATCCCGGTGAGTTCCCACGGTCCCATGCGGAGGAAACCGGAGGCGATCAGAAGCTCAGAGCTGAGAGCTGAGGGCTGAGAGTCGGAAGCTAGTTCGTCGCCCGCGATCTGTTCGCGGATGAAGCGGTCGTAGGGTTTGTCGGCGTTGAAGGCGCGGACGACGTAGTCGCGGTAGCGCCAGGCGTTGCCGCGCTCGAAGTCGTTGGCGAAACCGGAACTGTCGGCGTAGCGCACGACATCGAGCCAGTGCTGCGCCATGCGTTCGCCGTAGTGCGGGCTGGCGAGGAGACGATCGATCAGATGGGGGATCGCGGATTGCGGATTGCGGAATGAGTCGGACTCGAACGCGGCGACGTCGTCGGGCGTCGGCGGCAGGCCGGTGAGATCGAAGCTGGCGCGCCGGATGAAGGTGCGGGCGTCAGCAGCGGGAGCGACGGGCAGGCCGGTGGGGAGGCGTGCGGCGATGAAAGCATCAATGGGATTTTCGATTTTTGATTCTCGATTTTCGATTGATGAGGAAACGGGGACGGCGGGTTTCTTGACCGGCTGATAGGCCCAGAGGCCCTCTGGTTTGTAGCGGCGGTTCGTCCAATCTTCGGACAGGCCGCCGCTGGTGCGCACGGTGACGCCATCTTCAGCGGCCCATTTCTCGGCGTTGGCGGCGGCAATGAGTTTTTGTTTTTCGCCGTCGGGCCACGGCGCGCCGCCGACGATCCAAGATTTGAGCTCGGCGATTTGGGCGGGCGTGAGCGCATCGTTTTCCTTCGGCGGCATCGCCTCCCAGTCGGCGTGCGTGCGCGTGACGGCGAGGTAGAGCGGGCTAGCGTCGGGCTTGCCGGCGATCCACGCGGGCTGGTCGCTGTCGCCGCCCATCAAGGCGGCGGCGGCAGTGCGTAGATCGAGGCCGCCCTTGAGCTTGGCCTCATCGTTGCCGTGGCAGGCGAGACACTTGTCGTGCAGGAGCGGCGAGATGCGGCGGACGAAGAGCGCTTCGGCGTCAGCGGTAATTTGGGCCGCAGGAGTCGCAGCGGAAACCAGCGAGACGGCGCCGGCGAAGAGCGCGAGCAGGCGGGGCAGTTTCATTTGGTGGAGTATGCTGGCACGGTTTGGAGAATCTTCCGACTTCAAAACGCGCGCGGCCGCTCGGGCGCGGGGAGGAATCCGCTGCGGGGGACGTTGGAGTTGGCCAACTCGTCGTTGCGTGGATCGTCGAGGGCAAGGAGCTGGCGCAGCTCGGGCGAGAGGGCGGCCTGCACCTCGGGGCGGAGAAGTTTTTTCTGATACTGCTGCTGGGGTTTGTCGCCGCGACAATAGAACGCGTGGAGCGCGGTGCGGTGGCCTTGCGTGCGGTTGTCGAGGCCGCCGTGCCACGCGTGGGCGTTCATCACGAAGACGGAGCCGGCGGGGCCCGTGACCGTTTTTTCGGCCGGATGCGTCGCGTGGAGATCGGGCAGCTCGGTCGACGGGAGTCGGCGCCAGCGGTGCGAGCCGGGGACGACGCGGACCGGACCGTTGTCGGGCGTGTAGGCGTCGAGCATCCAGATGATATTACAGACCCAGTTGCCGCGCTCGTCGGCGACGCCGCCCATGTCAGCGTGCAACGGCTGCGGCGCACAACCGGGGAGCGCGGTGCGGCCGTTGAGGCTACTGAGTTTGAAATCGGCGCCGAGCACGTGGCGCACGAGCGCGAGCAGTGCGGGCGCGGCGACCACGCGCTGAAAGACGGTGCCCTTGTCGATGAGGTTCGCGAGGCGCAGGCAGCCGGGCTCTTGGCGAAACTCGCTGCCGGCCGTATCCCCCTCGACTTCGTAGAGGCGAGCGACCGTGGCGCGCAGCTCCGCGAGCAGGTCCGAGGACGCAAAGGACGGGATCAGCGTGTGGCCGAATTCGTCGAGTTCGGTGGTGTGGCGGGAGGGGAGCACGGGCGGGAGACTGTGGGAGGGTGATGACAAACGAACTTTACACGTCGTGCGTCGACGAACTCAGTCACAGGTCAGGGCGAAAGGTAGGGGGTCAAATCCGTCTCCGCGGTGCGCACGGTGCCGGGTGCGGGCGGGGGCGGGCCCGAGACGAACTGCATCGGGCGCTGGTCGCGCTGGAGCGCGGCGTCGAACTCGCGCACGCGGGCAGTGAGGCGCGCGACAATCTCGGGGTGCGCCGCGGCGACATTATTGTTCTCCCCGATATCCTCCTCAAGGTCGTAGAGCTCGGGCGCGGCGAGCA
>JANOAF010000462.1:0-1933 GCA_031411015.1 Opitutaceae bacterium
TTAAGCGCGGTACTGTAGATTCAATCTTCGTCGATTCTGTACGTTGAGGATAAGAAAGTTCCCTTACTCAATGATGTAAGGCTAGGATTTCTTTTTCGCTCTAGGGTGAGCTGCATCGTATATGGAGGCTAAATGCTGAAAATCAAGATGCGTATAGATTTGCGTGGTGCTGATGTTCGCGTGACCTAACATTTCTTGCACCGCACGTAAATCTTGGCTAGATTGCAGCACATGGCTTGCAAAACTGTGGCGTAGCAAATGCGGATGCATACTGATATTGAGGCCTTGTTTGATTGACCATTCTTTTACGCGATATTGCACAGCTCTTGGTGTAATGCGTTTACCTTGCTGCGTGACAAACAGGGCATTGGGGTTGGATTCTGCAATTTTAATCAGTGCGCGGCTTTGCAACCAAGTTTGAATTGCGCTCATGGCATGGCTACCCATGGGTACGATGCGGGTTTTGTTACCTTTACCTGTGACCGTAACTGTGCCTTCAGAAAAATCCAGCATGCCAATATCTAAATTCACTAGCTCAGCCAAACGTAAACCAGATGAATAAAATAACTCTAAAATAGCGTGGTCGCGATGTTCAAGTGGGCCATCACCTTTAATGTCTACAAACTTAACGGCTTGGTCGGTAGAAAGCGCTTGTGGCAATGTTTTGGCTGATTTTGGCGCACGCAACCCCATGACTGGATTTTGCGCATAACCTTTATGATGAGTGAGGTAGTTGTAGAAGCCACGCCAAGCAGAAAGCGCACGTGCAATGGTTTTGCTACTCAGGCCTCGACTATGTAACGTGGCAATATAGCGTCTTATTTGTGTGTTGGTAATGGCGTCTAAAGCGGTATTTTCAGCCAAAGACTCCCGTAATTGGATGTCTCTTACGTAGTTTTTTAGGGTGAGTGCGCTTAGGCCGCGCTCAAAAGTTAGATGCTGAAGATAATCATTTAGATGACTCATCGCCTAACTTGTTAGCATCCTTAAATATAGGCTGAGAACGCAGCGCTTACTAAGTCGCCTATGCGTTTTAAATACATTAAGCCCATGTCCGCTTTGAAGCGCTTTTGGTCTTCTGAACCTAGCGTCAATACGCCAAATGCATGTTTTTTATCACCGCTTTTGTAAAGTGGGATAAATGCAAAAGATTGAATGTTCTCAGCTAGTAAACCTTCTGCTGATTCTGGTTTGGCACCGCAATGCGGGGCTTCAAGCGCAACTACCCAGTCGCTAAAACTGTCTCTCACCGGTGCGAAAACAGCCTCTTGCGAGAATGCTTCATCATTAGGTTTTAGCCAAATTCGCACTTGAGATTCTGTGACATCAAATACGTGCTGCATACTTTCAGCAACCAGAGGTTGCAGCCTGTTTAAGGCTTTATTCTCAAGTAATTTAACGCTGAAACTATGTACTTTGTGGCTAGTAACGTCATTTTGTTCACCAAACTCAATCAACTGTGCCAACATCACTTCTTGCACACGAATTTTGTCGCGTTGCGCAAGTTGTTGGCGCTCTGCAAGTGAGATTGCGCCGCTACCATGCGGGCTAGGTAAGAAGATTTCAGTTAATAAGCCAGCATGTTCTTCAAAGAAGTTTTTATGCGTACGCAAATAGCTTTTTACGTCGTCAGCTGAAATCGTGTTTTGAATATCTTCTTGCATGGTCGTCCTTGTGGTTATCGCTTGTAGTTATCGTAGGTGAGCGCGTTTTTATTAGATTATATTTCGATATTGCCCGTGAACACAGCCACAGCTGGGCCTGTCATCATCACAGGTGAATTGCCGCCTTGCCAAGCGATGTGCAGTTCACCCCCACGAGCAGATACTTTGACTGGCGATTGCAATTGCCTCAATTGAATGCCTGCAACCACTGCAGCGCAAGCGCCCGTACCGCAAGCAAGCGTTTCGCCGCTACCACGCTCAAACACCCT
>JANOAF010000463.1:0-10059 GCA_031411015.1 Opitutaceae bacterium
CCCGAGTCGGTGGCCTACTTCAAGGGCGACAGCGTGGTCGTGCGTTCGCGCCGGAAGAACGACGCGCTCACCGGCCAGGGCAAATCCAACGGCGATGGCAGCAACGTGCCGGGGGAGTGGGAGATTTGAGCATGAACCTAAAGCAAAACCTAAGAATACTGTTTTGTGCGACGTCGCTTTTTGCCGCCGCTGCATGCACATCAACTCCGCAACCTGCTGCTTCGTCCCAACAGACATTTTACCGAGCATACACGACGGCTGAGTTGGATATGACGATCTCCGGCAAGGTCGCTGAAATCGAAAATCGATTCAATGTCGTAGCTGCTTCTGAGCAAATCACTCCGCCGGGCTTCAGGGAAGTGCCCCGTCCATTTAGCTTGGAGTTACGGCAAGGGCGAAAAGAACTTTCGGTCAGTGTGATGGCACTCATAGATGCGAAAGGTGATGCCGTTGAATTTTTCCTGTTGAGCGCGAGCGATGCAGAGGTCGCGAAGCAAGCGGCGCCAATCATGCGGGCCGCGCGCTACACTCCGGCGCGTATAGGAAATAGGCCCGTGGCATGCGCAGCAACGTTCACGATCGAAGGTGCAGGCATTCCGCGTTGATGCAGCCGAAGTCCTTGCGAAATTCCTCGCTCACGCCGCGCTCAGCGGCGCGTTGAGCCCGAGTGATTCGGAGACCGAGCTGCAAAGCCCAACGAACGTCTCCTCAGCGAGCGCGAGGCGGCGGCCCTTTAGGTGGGCGACGCCCCAGCTCCGGCACAGCTTGCGCGGGCCGAGCGGCAGCGACACGAGCGATCCGCTTTCCAATTCCTCGCGGGCGATCCACGGCGCGAGAATGCCGGCGCCGATGCCGATTTTCACCAGCTCCTTGATGGCCTCCATGCTGCCGAGCTCGATGAAATTGCTCAGCGCGATTTTTTCCTCGCGGAAATATTCGTTCACGAGCCGGAAAGTGTGGCTCGTCTTGTTATAGAGCACGAGCGTCTCCGCCTCGATTGCATCGCGCGGGACCTGCTCGGCCTTGGCCCACGGGTGCAGCGGGGCGACGACGAAGAAAAGCTCGTCCTGAAACAGCGGCACAAAGGTGAACTCGTCGCTCCCGTGCGTAGGCGGCTGGAGCACGACGGCGAGATCGACCTGACCGCCGCGCAGGAGCTCGAGTTGCTGGCCATGGTCGCCGGGCTCGATGCGGATGACGCATTTCGGATAGCTCTGGCGAAATTCACGCAGCACGGTCGGCAGAATGTGCTGGCACGCCGTCGTGCTCGCGCCGACGCGCAGCCGGCCGTGGCCCCACTTCGTCAGCGTCTCAATGCCCGCGCGCGCCGCCTCCATCTCGCGCAGGATTTTTTCCGTGTGCCGCAGAAACTGCTCGCCGGCCTGCGTCAGCAGCACGCGCCGCCCGACCCGATCGACGAGCCGCGTGCCCACATCGTCCTCCAACGCCTTGATGGCGTGGCTCACCGCGGACTGCGTGAGAAACAAATCCTTCGCGGCGAGCGTGAAGCTGCCGCGCCGCGCGAGCGCGCTGAAAGCGTGGAGTTGCCGGCTGTCTAGGGTCGGCTTCATGGATGAGTGGACTTCATTTCTGGGATGAAATGTTTGAAGAGCAGTAATCAGGCCATCCCCACACGGTGGCACAGCGACGGCTAAGGTTAGGCGCAGTGACGAAGCCAATCCTAGCGCCAACCCATCCCCACCCGACTCTGCGGTCGCGGCCGTTGCGTCTCGGTTTTCTGCCTCTCACCGACGCCGCGCCGCTCATCGTGGCGCAGCACCGCGGAATATTTACCCGGCATGGCCTGCACGTCGAACTGCGCCGTGAAATCGGCTGGGCCACGCTGCGCGACAAGATCACCTACGGTGAAATGGAGGCCGCACAAGCGCCGGCCCCGATGCTCTGGGCGATGCAACTTGGGCTCAGCACTCCGCCATGCGACGTGCTGACGGCTCTCGTGCTCAATCGCAATGGCAACGCCATCACCCTCTCGCGCGCGCTCTGGGAAGCCGGCGTGAGAGACGGCGCGTCGCTCCGCGAGCACGCCCGCTCCCGGCGCAACCGGACGCCGCTCACCTTCGGCATGGTGTTCACCTACTCTACCCACCACCTGATGCTCGCGCGCTGGTTGCAGTCCAGCGGCCTCGAGCCCGGACGCGAGGTGCGACTCGTGGTCGTGCCACCCGCGCAGATGTTTCGGAATCTCGCGGCGGGCACCATCGACGGTTTTTGCGCGGGCGAACCGTGGAACACCCACGCCGTGCGCGAGGGCGCCGGCTGGTGCCCGGTTTGGAGCGCCGCCCTGCAACCGGGCCACGTTGAGAAGGTGCTGCTCGTGAAACAGAGTTTCGCAGAAACCCGCGCGACCGAACACGCCGCGATCGTCCGCGCGATTGCCGAAGCCGCGGCGTGGTGCGACGAGCCGCAAAATCGCGAGCCTCTCGCCGACCTGCTCGCGCGACCGCAGTATCTCGATCTCCCCGCGGCCGCGATCGCGCCGGCGCTACTGGGCCGTTTCGACTGCGGCCACGGCCGGATCGAATCCGTGCCGGATTTCCACGTGTTTCACCGTGGTGAGGCCAGCGTGCCCACCGTCGCCATGGCCACCGCGCTGCAACGCGCCCTCGTCGAGGGCGGATTGTTGCCCACCGCGGCCGCCGCCGATCCCCAATTACCCCGCCGTTTGTTTCGCGAGGATCTCCATCGCGAGATTTTAGCCACCCACCATGACCTCCATGAAATCACCACGCCTTCAGACCTCCGCGGGGTCGGCAGCCCATCCGGCTGACGTCTCGCTCAATCGCCGCCGTTTTCTCGCGCAGGCCGCCACCGGCGCCGGTGCCGCCGCGCTCTGGTCCGCCCTCGGCACTCGCTCCTGGGCCGCCACCGCCGCCAGCGCGGGCGACGGGCCCGAGACGCCGAACCTGAACTTCGGCATCATCGCGCTCACCGACTGCTCTCCCATCGTCATCGCGCACGAGAAGGGGTTGTTCAAAAAATACGGCATCAACTCCACCGTCACGAAGGGCGCCAACTGGGCCGCCATCCGCGATAATCTTTCCAGCGGTTCGATTCAGGCCACGCACATGCTCATCGGCATGCCGCTCGCCTCGACCATGGGCCTCCTCGGCTCGCCGAAAAAGCCGATGGTCGTGCCGTGGATTCTCAATCGCAACGGGCAGGCCATCACGCTGAAAACCGAATGGAAGGGCAAAGTCGGCGCCGACCCAAAGGCGCTCAAGCCCTTCGTCGAGCAGGCCAAAAAACTCGGCGAGCCGCTCACGTTTGCGATGACGTTTCCGCCCGGCACCCACGCGATGTGGATGCGTTACTACCTCGCCGCTGGCGGCATCGATCCCGACAAGGATATCACCCTCATCACGATTCCCCCGCCGCAGATGGTCGCGAACATGAAGATCGGCAAGATGGACGGCTTCTGTGTCGGCGAACCGTGGAACGCCCGCGCGATCTCAGACAACATCGGCTTCACCTCCGTCACGACGCAGGACATCTGGAAAGATCATCCGGAAAAAGTCTGCGCCTTCACCGAAGAATTTGCGGAAAAAAACCCGAAGACCGTGAAGGCGGTGATCAAGGCCCTGCACGAGGCGAGTGTCTGGCTCGACGAGATGGGTAACCGACCCGAGCAGTGCGCGATTGTCTCAAAGCCCACCTACATCAACTGCGACGCCAAGATCATCCAGGGCCGCCTCCTCGGCGACCTCGACTACGGCGACGGTCGCAAGACGAAGGACGAGTTCCCGATGCACTTCAGCAAACGCAACTGCAACTACCCGCAGGCGAAATACGCGAAGTGGTTCATGTCGCAGTATCGCCGCTGGGGCATGGTCACGGGCGCGCCCGACTACGATGGCATCGCGAAGCGCGTCATGCGCGCCGATCTCTACGAGACCGCGATGAAGGAAATCGGCTACGCGCACGGCGGCGCGGACAACTCACCCGAGACACTCTTCGACGGCGCGGTTTTCAACCCCGCTGATCCCGAGGCTCACGCCAAGAGCTTCGCCGTGAAATCGCTCAAGGGCTGACGCTCTGCCTCGCACCCAAATGCGCGCCTCCCTTTCGCAGCGCTACGCCCGGGCTCTTCGCGAGCCCGCCGTCTGGCAACGGGCGGCGCGCCTCGGAATCTTCGTCGGCTTGGTGCAGGTCGCCCTCAATCAGGGCGACCACTGGGCGCGCGGCGAGGTGACCCGCACCATCGTGCTCAAGTCCATCTCCTCGGTCCTGTTCGCCGTGTTTGTCGTCCTGTTTGCCTCCGCCTCCACCCGGGCGGAGGCCCTTCGCCTGCCTCCCTCCTCATGAAAAAATTCAAACTCGACTGGCTCATCCTGCCGCTGATCGGCGTCGCCGTGATTATCGGACTCTGGGCCGTCAGCAGCGCCACCTGGGCCAAGGATCTCCCGTCGCCGCTCAAGACGTGGGAATCGAGCAAGCCCTACATTATGGAGCCGTTCGCCAAGCGCGGCGAAATGGACCAGGGGATTTTGCGCTTCACGTGGTATTCGCTCGTGCTGGTTGCTCAGGGCTACGCGCTCGCCCTGATCATCGGCACGCCGATCGGTTTCTGCCTCGGGCTCTCGAAGGCGTTCACGAAAACTTTCGACCCGATCATTCAAGTGCTGCGCCCGGTCTCGCCGCTCGCGTGGCTGCCGCTCGGCCTCGTGCTGTTCCTCAGCACGGGCAAGGAAGCGGGCACGTTCGGCGCGCTGTTCACCATCGCGATCTGTTCGATGTGGCCGACGGTGCTTAATACCGCGGTCGGGGTGCGCGCCGTGCCGCAGGATTATCTCAACGTCGGCCGGGTGCTGAAACTCTCCCGCTGGAAAACGCTCACGAAGATTCTGATTCCCGCGACGCTGCCCTACATGTTCACCGGTTTTCGGCTGAGCCTCGGTATCGCGTGGCTCGTGATCGTCGCCGCCGAGATGCTCACCGGCCGGCCCGGCGTCGGCGGCTTCCTCTGGCAGGAATACAATGCGCTCATCTACGAGCACATCATCCTCTCGATCGTCATCATCGGCCTTGTCGGCTTCATGCTCGACCGGCTGATGAGCCTGCTCGAACGGCGCTTCAAGACCGCCTGACGCACCATGCCCTTCCTCGAACTCACTCACGTCAGCAAGGGATTCGGCGGGCCCGCGGTCCTGAGCGACGTCAACCTTTCCATCGAGCGCGGCGAGTTCGTCGCCATCGTCGGTTACTCCGGCTCCGGCAAGACCACGCTGATCTCGCTGATCGCCGGGCTGCAAAAACCCGACACGGGCACCGTCAAGCTCAACGACCTCGAAATCGCGGAGCCCGGTCCCGATCGCGGCATCGTTTTCCAAAACTATTCGCTGCTCCCGTGGCTCACGGTGTTTGAGAACGTCGCCCTCGCCGTTGACCAGGTTTTCCCAAACTACGCGCCCGAAAAGAAACGCCAGCACGTCGAGAAATTCATCGCGATGGTGAATCTCACGCCCGCTCGCGACAAACTGCCGCGCCAGCTCTCGGGGGGTATGCGGCAGCGCGTTTCGGTCGCACGTGCGCTCGCGATGGACCCACAGATTCTGCTGCTCGACGAGCCGCTCTCCGCCCTCGACGCGCTCACCCGCGCGACGCTCCAGGATGAGATCGAACACATCTGGGAGGTGGACAAGAAAACCGTCGTGCTCATCACCAACGACGTCGATGAGGCGCTCCTGCTCGCCGACCGCATTATCGCGCTCACGCCCGGCCCCGGTGCCACGCTCGGCGAATCCGTCACCGTCACGCTGGCACGCCCGCGCGATCGCAAGGCGCTCAACCACGACCCCGAGTTCAAACGCCTCCGCGCCCTGGTGACGAACCAACTGCTGGGCTACGGCGCGCGCCGGCGCTCCACCGTCACGAAAAAACTTATTTTGCCCGACATCCTCCCCGAGGACCTCGATCTGCCGAAGACGACCCGCAGCCGTCCCTTGCGGCCCAACGAAGCCAAGGCCGAGCAAATCACAATCGGTGTGTAGGCCGGCCCGCCACCCTCGGCCCAACCCACTCGCCCGGATTTCCTGTTTTTCACTTTCCCTATTTTATGAGCGCCTTCCTCGAAATCTCCCAGCTCGGCAAAGTCTTCCCGACTCCTTCCGGTAAACCCGCCGTGATCGTTGAGAACTTCGACCTGCGCATCCGCAAGGGCGAGTTCATCACGCTCATCGGCCACTCCGGTTGCGGCAAATCCACGGTCCTCTCGATGGTCGCCGGCCTCACCGAGGTGACGTCGGGCGGCGTGATCCTCGCCGGCAAGGAAGTGACCGGCGCCGGCCCGGATCGCGGCGTCGTGTTTCAAGCGCCGTGTCTGCTCCCGTGGCTCACCGCGCTCGAGAACGTGATGCTGGGCGTCGATCAGGTTTACTACACGGCCGCCGCCGACGAGCGCCGCCAGATTGCCGAATATTATCTCTCGGTCGTGGGCCTCGCCGAATCGATGCACCGGAAACCCGCCGAACTCTCGCAGGGTATGCGGCAGCGCTGCGGCATCGCGCGCGCCTTCGCGCTCTCGCCGATAATGCTGCTCCTCGACGAGCCGTTCGGGATGCTCGACTCGCTCACGCGCTACGAACTCCAGGAGGTTCTCCTCGAGCTGTGGCAGAAGGATCAAAAGACGGCGCTGATGGTCACGCATGATGTCGACGAGGCGCTCTTCCTCTCCGACCGGGTCGGGATGATGACCAACGGCCCGGCCGCGACTGTCGGCGAAATCCTCGAGGTGAAATTCCCGCGCCCGCGCTCCCGCAAGCAGCTCCTTGACGATCCGTTTTACTATCAGCTGCGGGAGCAGCTCATCGGCTTTCTTGAGGAGCGCTCGCATCTCCGACCGCTCGCGGCGCCGCCGCGCGCCTACGTCCCGCCGCCGACGACAAATCCGCCCCGCTCCGGCCTGCAACGGCTGCTCCACGCGCTCACCCCGGCCGCGTAAATTTTCTCCCGCTCACCGACTGCACCATCGCCTCACACCATGAACACGCTCCGCCATTCCCGCCCATCCCGTCTCGCCCCGCTCATCGCGCTGGGCCTCGCCGCCTTCGCGCCGAACGCGTTCGGGCAATACTCGCCGTCCGCGCCGGCGCGGCCCTTCCCGGGCTATTTCAACGAATACTTCCGCAGCGCCGATACCTACCGCAGCAACTGGGACATCGGCGTCAATGTCCGCGAGCGCCTTGAGAGCAAGGACGACGCCGGCTTCACCTACACGGGCCAAAACGCCGACTTCCGCCTGAACGGTCCCGGTGCCACCGTGGATAACAACAACCACTATCTCCTGCTGCGGCTCATGCCCCGGGTGGGCTACGCGGCGAAGTGGTTCGCCTTCACCGTCGAGGGCCGGGCCAGCGCCTCCGCCGGCGACGAGCGCGGCGACCAGCGCGTCGCCGCCGACGTGAACAAGCCCGGCCGCGCCCTCGCCGAGAACGACCGCGACCTGAACCTCCACCAAGCGTTTCTTTTCGTCGGCAACCACAAGGAGTTTCCCGTATCCGTGAAGCTCGGGCGCCAGGAACTCGTTTACGGCGAGCAGCGCCTCCTCGGCCATTTCCGCTGGAACAACAACGCGCGCACGTTCGATGCCCTCAAGCTGCGCTGGCAGAATCCCCTCTTCGGCGTCGATGCCTTCACCGGCGGACTCGTTTACAACGACAACCACAACTTCAACAAATCGCACATCAAGCAGGACCACTTCTCCGGCCTCTATTTCAATTTCCCCACGATTCCCAAGCTCTCGGCCAGCAACCTCGTCGAGGCGTTCATCTACTCTCGCAACATCACCGCCGGCAGCGCTCGCGTAAACGTCGATCCCAACAACAATCCCTACGCGGGTGTCGCCGCACCGTTCCGCAATCCCGCCAAGCAGGACCTCTACACCGCCGGGCTGCGCCTCAAGTCCAAGCCGCTCGCCTACGGCGCGTGGGACTACGGTGTCGAGCTGATGCACCAGTTCGGCAATCGCGCCAACACCGGCCCCGTCGCCCTCTCCGCCGCCGTCGCGTCCGCGGTGCGCCTGCATCAGGACGCCTACGCTGCCGTCCTCGCCGGCGGCTATACATGGACCGAGAGCGCATGGCAGCATCGCCTCGGCCTCACCTACAGCTACGCCTCCGGAGACAAGAGAGCGACCGACCAGACGAGCCAGACTTTCCAAAATCTTTTTGCCACGACGCACCTCCACTACGGTTACATGGATTTGAACAGTCTTCAAAACCTGAACGCCTACCGCCTCACCTACTCCTTCAAGCCCACGCCCACGGTCAGCATCAATCTCGACTATCACCTCCACCGCCTCGCCCGCGCGACCGACAGTTGGTATAACGTCGCCGGAGTCGCCCGCGCGGGCGGCGGCGCCAACCTCGGAACCGGTTACGCCATCAGCCCCAATTTCAGCAAAGGCCTGGGCCAGGAAATCGACCTCATCGCCGGCTGGCACGTGATCCCTTCCACGCAAATCGAGGTCGGCGTGAGCCGCTATTTCCGCGGCAACTACGTCAAGCAGTCGCTCGCCACGCCCGGCTCGAAGGACGCCAACTACGCCTACGTGCAGGTCACGCTCAGCCTGTGATAAGGAGGGCGGGTCTGTGACCCGCCCTACTTCCCTACCCGCTTTGTAATGAACCCTATTCATGCTGTGAGATAAAACTATTCACAGGCTGAATTCCGCCAATGGCGTGAACACTGCTAATCGCACGGTGTTCGCGCATGAAACTCTCTCAATTCAAGGAATCCGGCCACTGGCCCACGCTGCTCACTTCGTTTCTCTATTTCGACGTGAGCTTTATGGTCTGGACCATTCTCGGTGCGCTTGGGGCATTAATTGCACCTGACCTCCGGCTCAATGCGCAGGAAAAATTCCTGATGGTCTCAACGCCGATTCTCTCCGGCGCTTTTCTCCGCATCGTCCTCAGCCTCCTCGTCGATCGCATCGGCACAAAGAACACCGGGATTATCGCCCAACTCATCGTCATGGCCGGCCTCGCGGTGGCCTGGCAGACCGGCATTTCCACTCTCGGTCAGGCGCTGGCCCTCGGCTTGGTGCTCGGACTCGCGGGCGCGAGCTTCGCCGTCGCTTTACCGCAATCGGGCCGCTGGTATCCGCCGCACATGCAGGGCGTCGTGCTCGGGCTCGCGGGTGCCGGTAACATCGGCGTCGTCATCGATCATCTGGCTGCGCCGAGGATCGCGGCAGCATGGGGCTGGCAGGCAGTCTTTGGTGCGGCACTCATTCCGCTCGCCGTCGCCTTCGTGCTCTACGTGGTGTTTTCAAAGGAACCTCCCGGCGAATTCAAAAAGAAAAACTTCTCCGACTACCTCACCCTCCTGCGCCAGCGCGATGCCCACTGGTTCTGTCTTTTCTACACGATCAGTTTCGGTGGTTTCGTCGGCCTCGCCACGGCGTTCGCGATTTATTTCCGTGATGAATTTGGCCTGCAGCCGGTGCAAGCGGGTGAGTTCGCCGCGTTCTGCACGCTCGTCGGCGCACTGGGTCGCCCGGTGGGCGGCGCGCTCGCCGACCGGCTCGGCGGCATTCGTGCCCTCGGGATTTTCTACACGGTCGCCGGACTCGCGCTCGTGCTCGCCGCCCTCTCGCGCAACCTCTGGATGTGCGGCGGGGCGTTTTTCATCGCCTCGGGTGCATTCGGCATGTGCAACGGGTCGGTTTTCCAATTACTGCCCCAGCGCTTCGCGAAGGACATCAGTGTGATGACCGGCCTCGTCGGTTGCGGCGGCGGCATCGGTGGCTTCGTGCTCGGTATGTTGTTCGGATCTTCCAAGGAGCACACCGGCAGCTACGTCACGGGCATTTTGCTTTTCGCCGGACTTTGCGGCGTGGCGCTCATCGGTCTCAAGCTCGTCAAAATCCGCTGGCGCACGACGTGGGGTGCCCTCGCCGCCGCCCGGATCTGAGAGCGAGCGCACACTCGCCCGGGCGCCGTCGAATGTTCAACGTTGGTCCATGAACGTCCACTTCACCGGCCACGCGCTCGCCCGCGCCGACGACGCCGCCTGTGATGACGCATGGATCGTGCGCGA
>JANOAF010000464.1:0-8450 GCA_031411015.1 Opitutaceae bacterium
CCCGCATCTCCCGGTCGCCGTCGATTCCTTTCTCGCCCAAGTCTGGCTCCAACGCGCACTCCCCAAGCTGCCCGCCGACGTGAACTGTTACGTCGCCCCGCCCATCACCGTGGGAAAAAGCAACGAGCACACCGGGTTCCCCGGCACGCTCTTCGTTTCCAAGGAAACGCTCCGCGCCATCCTTCTCACTATCGCGCGACAAGTCCACACGTGGGGCTTCCGCCAAATCGCCATCCTCAACACCCACGGCGGAAACTCCGCGGTCATCGCCTACACTCTCCGCGAAATCACCGCGACCCTCGGCCTCCGCTGCGGCCTCCTCGCGCCGAAAGTCGATCTGGGGCTTCCTCCGCAGGAAAATAATTTCGGCTATCACGCCAACACCGCCGAGACCGCGTGGCTCTTGGCCACCGCGCCGCAATACGTCGAGATGTCCGCGGCCGTCTGCGAATATTCCGGTCGCGTCGAAGATCCCGGCGAACTCCGCCCCGAGCGCGCCCCCGCGACGATGGCGTGGATCACCTCCGACCTCTCAAAATCCGGCATCATGGGCGACGCCCGGGCCGCCACCGTCCAGCAAGGCGCTCTCTGGCTCGACCAAGTCGCGACCGCTTGGGCCGCTGCGATCGCTGAAGTAGCCCACGACGGACGCCGCCTGCTCGCCCCGCCTGCCGCCGCAGAACCACAAGGTTGACGCGACATCGAACAAAGAATGTCGCGCTCGAAAAACCCCTCTGCCGCTCGCTCGTCCGTCGCCCGGATTGCTCCGTGCGCGTTCCCGTCGTGGCCGGGGCGTCTCACCTTGTGCTTTGCAGAAGACTAAGCCTCGCCCTGCTCGCGCCGGATCAGTGAAATTTATTTTGCTCCGAACTCTCGTGTCCGACACTCCCCCCCTCATGCCCCGCTCAAACTACGAAGACGAAATCATTATCTCGTGGGTCGAACTCCATCGCGACGCCCGCTACCTCTCCGAACTGCTCCACGCCAAGGGCACATGGAAAGGTATCATCGCCATCACGCGCGGCGGCCTTGTCCCCGCCGCCCTCGTCGCCCGCGAACTCGATCTGCGCCTCGTCGACACGATCTGCGTGACAAGTTACCTTTCTTCGGAAACCGGCAAGGAGGCGCAGACCCGGTCCGACGTGAAAATCCTCAAAAGCGTGGCGGGCGATGGCGAGGGATTCCTGCTGATCGACGACCTCGTCGATTCCGGCCGCACCGCACAAGTCGTGCGCCAACTTTTGCCGAAGGCTTATTTCGCGACGCTCTACGCCAAACCCGCCGGCCGCCCGATCGTCGATACCTGCGTGAAGGAATTTAAGCAGAACAAGTGGATCTATTTTCCGTGGGACATCGAATACAAGTTCGCCACACCGATCAAAGACGGCGGCAGGACGAGCGCCGGCCCGAGCTGAGGAGAAGGTCCAGTTCTCCGCGGGCTCTTTTGAGCCGCGATTCGCGGATTTGCAAAATACGGTCATCCGCCAGAAACGCGACGACCGAGACCGACTTCGGCGGACTGATCGTGAAGTCGTAAAACACGCGACGATTCGCCACGGTTTCGCCGTCGGCATTCTGGCGATTCGTGTTCATGCGTTGGGTCAGGCGTTCACCCGTTTGCGGATGCAGCCCTTCACAGAGGCGCAGGAATTCGGCTTCACCTACTTTCCCTTGGAGGCCCAGCCGCTCGGCACCCAGGCCGAACCATTCACCGGCGACGTGTTGGTTTTCGGCATAGTATTTTCCCTCGCAGAGGTGCTCTTGGAAATACGCCTTGGCGTTGGTGAGGCTCGCTTGAACTCGTGGGGTCAGCATGGAGGTTATTTCGACGTGGCTGGTTTCACTTATGAAAACGCACCGGGCGTTTTCTTCATGGCGGACGCGTTACTCCTTGCGGAAATCCGCAAGGTTTGAGTCGGCGTAAGTCGCGCGCGCCGACACCCACGTGGGGGGCAACCATGCGCCGGGAGCGCACCGCACTGGCCGCGGCGCGGATGCGACTGGCGCCACACTGCCGACGCTGCCCGAAGACGCGCCGCGCTTCGCTGTTTCGGCGCGCCCTCGGGCTGTTGCGGTGTCACCGGCCACGCACACCGACACTGGGGCGCGTCCGTCGCTGCGGGCCGCCGGCCGCCGCCTGGTTCCAAATCTAACGGGTCCAACGCTCCCACCGACAGCAATAGCGCGCGAAGTCGAAACCGGTAGCTTGTCCTTGCCGCCAGTGGCATCGACGATCGTGCTGGTGACGAGGCCATCGGCCTTGGGCATTTGCGCGAAGGCGGGCGGATTTAGAGCGAGCGCGATGACGAGGGAGAAAAGACAGCGAGGACGTAGCGGCGAAAATTCATCCACGCATGTTGGGATGACAGCGTATGCGGATTGGGTGGAACGCGCGACGCCCTGACGCCGGCGTTTCGCCCGAGGCGATAGCGGGAACCTGCGACTAATTGTTCTTTTCGCCCTTGGCGTCTCGCTCTCCCTTCTCGTCCGCCTCCTTTTCGGCGTCGAGCGCCTTGCGATGGTTTGCTTCGATTGCGACCTCGCTATCTTTCTGTCGGTGATGACGATGCGAAAAGAATGGATCGGGTTGCCACCTTCGACCTCGAACTCGGACTGAATCACGTAGCCAGGAGCGGCTTTGGCTTCGGCGGCGGAAGAGGCGACGGAGTCAATGACGCCCACGGCGAGGGCCGTGGCGTCCAAAGCGGGGATGACGTGACGCATTTTCTCCATGGCGTAACGATGCTTGTGATTCTTCGTAACATTCATGGCGGTCGGTGCGACTTACGTTGATGCCAATCCTAGCTCGCCAACACGACGCTACCCCGTCTTGAAATGACAGAATCGTCATCTTCGCGCAATTGACGGCCCCCGGCCATCGGCGGATGAGATTACTTTCAGCCAGACTTTATCCGCCGGTAAGTTTCACCCACTAGCCTGTTCCCTCGGCGCCATCTCCGCTGTTTTTCTCATGAACCGTTATTTCGCCCTCCTGCCTCTGCTTCTCGTCTGCACGCTCACCGCGCGCGCCGATTACAAGATCGTCGCCCGCCACCTCGTCGGCGGCGACACCTCCAGCTACGACTATCTCCGCGTCGATCCCGTCGCGCGCCGGCTCTACGTGGCGCATGAGAAAAAATTCGAAGTGCTCGATGCCGACACGGGCAAAAAGGTCGGCGAGATCGGCCCCGTCACGCGTGCGCACGGCGTCGCGATTGCGCCCGAGACGGGTCACGGCTTCGCCTCAAGCGGTATCGACGACTTGATCGTAATGTTCGACCTCAAGACCCTCGCGACGATCAAGCAGTATAAATCCTCCGGCTCGAACCCCGACTCCATTGAATACGATCCGCAGACCAAGCGCGTCTATGCCGGCAACCACGGCGGCGGCGGCGTGACCGTGATCGATCCGGCCTCCGGCGACATCGTCGCGACGATCATGATCGAGGGGAAGCTGGAAGGCATCGCGTTCGACGGTCGCGGCCAGGGTTTCGTGAACGTCGAGGACAAGAGCTCCGTCGCAGTGTTCGACACGGCCACGCTGAAGCCGAAGGCGCTCTGGTCCGCCGCGCCCGGCGAGGGCGGCACCGGCCTCGCGTGCGACGCCGCGCACCACCGGATTTTTTCCGCCTGCGCCAACAACAAGGTCGTCGTCCTCGACAGCGATACCGGCAAGGTCATCGCCACCCCCACGAGTGGCGAAGATCCCGACGGGCTCGTCTTCGATCCGAAGAGCGGGAACATCTTCACGTCGAATCCCGACGGCACCGTCACGATCATCCACGAGGATTCGACCGACAAATATTCGACCCTGCAGACCGTGGCCTCGGCAACCGGCGCCAAGACTATCGCGCTCGATGAGAAAACGGGGCGCGTGGTCCTGTGCGCGCCGAAGTTCGGCCCGAAGCCCGCGCAGGTGAAGGGCGGCCCGAAGCCGAAGGCGCCGACGCTCCCCGGCACGTTTGAAGTGCTGGTGATTGGCGCGAAGTAAACGGCGTTCCCGACTGCGTGAAGTTTCGCCGCGCCATTTTCCCCGTCGTCGCGCTCGCCCTCGGCGGATGCGCCACGACCCCGCCGCCCGCGCTTTCCCTCACGCCGGAGAACGCCGCGACCCAATTCGACGCCCGCTCGCTGCAGGAAGCGGGCCTGCGCCGTTTCCTCGCGGAGAATCCCGGCGACGCACCGGGGAGCTGGGACTTCGAGACGCTTTCGTGGGTGGCGTTCTACTATCACCCGTCGCTCGCGCTCGCCCGGGCGCAATGGGCGACGACGCGGGCCACGCAGCAAACCGCAGCCGCCCGTCAGAACCCCACCGTCTCCCTCACGCCTGGCTACAACTCGACGCGCGCGCCCGGCGTCTCGCCGTGGTTCCCCGCGATCAATTTCGATTTGTTTGTCCCGGCCTCCGGCAAACGCGCGCGCCAGCAGGAGATCGCGCGCGCCGACGCCGAGGCTGCGCGCTGCGCCGTGCTGGTCGCGGCCTGGCAGGTGCGAGGGGAGCTGCGCGCCGCGCTCAGCGAGGCGGCGGCGGCCGCGCGCCGCGAAGCCTCGCTCCGCGCGCTGGCCGGGGTGCAGCGCGAATTGCTCGCGCTCCTTGAGCAACGCTTCGCCTCCGGCTTTGCCTCCTCCACGGAAATCCTGCCCGTGCGCCTCGCCGCGTTGCGCGCCGAGTCCGGCGCGGCAGACGCGGCCGGCCAGCAACGGACCGCGCGCACCCGCATCGCGACCGCGCTCGGATTGCCGCTTGCCGCCCTCGCGGGGGTCGCGCTTCCACCGCCGCCCGTGGGCGCGGTGCTTTCCGGCGAGGCGCTCGCCACCGCCCGCCGGCTGTCGCTCCACTCGCGCGCCGATGTGCTGGGCGCGCTCGCCAAGGTCCAGTCCAGCGAAGCCGCGCTCGCCCTCGAGGCCGCCAGACAGCAGCCCGATTTCCACCTCGGGCCCGGATACCAATGGGATCAGGGCGCGAACAAATGGAGCGTCGCACTGACCTTCGAGCTACCGATCTTCCACCGCAACGAGGGCCCGATCGCCGAGGCCACCGCGCGCCGGGGCGAGGCGGCCGCGCAGTTCAACAGCGTGCAGGCGCAGGCCGTCGCCGCCATCGAGGCCGCCACCACCGCCCAAGCCGTAGCGGCGACGCAAGTCGAGCGCACCCGCCGCGTGCGGGCGGAAGTGGAAAAACAGCTCGGCCTCGCTCAAGAGCGGCTGAAACTCGGCGCGGCCGATCAAGTCGAGTTGCAAACGGCGCGCCTCGATCTCGCCGTGGCCGATGCCGCGCTCGCGGACACGAAGTCGGCCGTCGCGCTGGCCGCCGGCCAGCTCGAGGACGCCTTGCAAATTCCCTTTCCCCGTCTCGCCGCGCTGGCCGATGTCGCGCGCGTCCAACCCACCCGCACGCCATGAGCAAAGTCATCGTAGGAGTCATCGCCGGTCTTGCCGTGGGAGCGAGCGCGACGTGGCTCGCCCTGAACCACGGTGACGCCGCGCCGGCCAAGGCCGAGGCGCCCATGGCGTCGGCCGCCAAGCCGAAAGAAAATCCGCTGAAGTTCAACGCCGCGAAGCGCGCCGCCGCCGGCATCGTGCTGACGAAGGCCAAGAGCCTGACGATTGCACCCGAGATCGGCGCGTTTGGCCGCGTGTTAGATGCGGCGCCGTTTGTCGCGCTCGTGGCCGAACTCGAGTCGGCCAAGGTCGCGCTCGTCGCCTCGCAGAAAGCGGCGGTGCGCGCGAAGGAGCTTTTTGGCGCCGGAGGCAACACCTCCGCGCAATCAGTCGAAACGGCCGACGCTGTCGCGGCGCGGGACCGCGCGGCCATCGCCTCCGCGCGGGCGCGGCTCCTCGCCGGCTGGGGCAGCAAGCTCGCTGAGGCCGAGCTCGCGACGGTCGTGGCCGGACTTGAGGCCGGCTCCGCGCTCGTGCGCCTTGATTTGCTCCCCGGGGATGCACCGGCGGCCGGTTTGAGAAAGGCCGCCGTTGGCCTGGCGGGCGGCCGAGATTGGGTGGAGGCCGAGATTCTCGGGCCTGCGCCGGTGGCCGATCCGCAGTTGCAAGGGACCAGTCTGCTCGCGTTTGTCGCCGGTCAGGCGCTGCCCTCCGGTGCAGCGCTGCGAGCGACGCTCGCGGGTCCGGGCGAGACGGCCGCCGCACTCGTGCTGCCGCGCAGCGCGGTGATCTATCATCAGGGCAGCCCATGGGTGTTCGTGCTCGGCGAGGAAGACACTTTTGAACGCAAGCTCGTCACGCTCGGCCGCACGGTCGGCGATCGCGTAGTGATTGAGAGCGGGGTGGAGCCGGCCGAGCAGATTGTCGCGACCGGTGCGGGGCAGTTGCTCTCGGCGGAATTGCAGGCCGGCGGTGCGGCCGAACCCTGAGCCATGCTCCAAGCCATCGTCCAGTTTTCGCTGCGGTTCCGCGGCGTGGTGCTCACGCTCGCGTGTCTCGTCGTCGCCTACGGCGTGTGGATCGCCGTGCATGCGAAGCTCGATGTGTTTCCCGAGTTTGTGCCGCCGCAGGTGACCGTGCAGACCGAAGCGCCCGGCCTCTCGCCCGAACACGTCGAGACGCTCGTCACCCGCCCCGTGGAAAATGCGATTAACGGCCTGGGCTCGCAGGAGTCGCTGCGCTCGGAAACGATCCAGGGCCTCTCGGTCATCACGGTCGTTTTCAAGGCGGGCACCGACATCCAGGTCGCGCGCCAGATGCTCGGAGAAAAACTCGGCGAGGTCGTCAGCCAGCTCCCGGCCGGCGTGAAGCCGCCGAAGATGGGGCCGCTCGTCTCCTCGACGATGGATCTGCTGAAGGTCGGCTTCGTCGCCGAAAAGATGTCGCCGATGGAGCTGCGCACGTTTGCGGACTGGACCCTCAAACCGCGCCTGCTCGCCGTGCCCGGCGTGGCGGGTTGCAGCGTCTTCGGCGGCGAGGTGCGGCAGATGCAAATCCAAGTTCACCCCGATCAGCTCGTCGCACGCGGCCTCACGCTCACCGACGTCCTCACGGCGGCGCGCGGCGCGACCGGCGTGCGCGGCGGCGGGTTCATCGAAACCAAGAATCAGCGCATCGTGCTTCAGGCCGACGGCCAGTTGCTCACGCCGGAGGAAATCGGCAACGTCGCGATCGTCACCAGCGCCGCCGGCGTGCCCGTGCGCCTCAAGGATATCGCGACTGTCGCCTACGGTGCTGCTCCAAAGATCGGCGACGCGCTCGTCATGGGGCAGCCCGGCGTGCTGCTCACCTTGAAGTCGCAATACGGCGCCAACACGATGGACGTCACGCGCCTCCTCGAGGCCGCGCTGGAGGACTTGAAGCCGCTGCTCGAGCGCGAGGGCATCACTTCCTACCCGCGCCTGCACCGGCCGGCGACGTTTATTGAATCCTCGCTCGCACACATCCGTGGCTCGCTCCTGCTCGGCGCGGGGCTCGTCGCGATCGTGCTCTTCGTCTTCCTCGGCCACGTCCGCACGGCGCTGATCTCGCTCTCGGCGATTCCGCTCTCGCTGCTCTCGGCCGTCATCGTGATGGACCGCCTCGGCGTCACGCTCAACACCATCACTCTCGGCGGACTCGCGATTGCGATCGGCGAGGTGGTGGATGACGCGATCATCGACGTCGAGAACATCGTCCGCCGCCTCCGCGAAAACGCCACGCTCGCGTCGCCCCGACCCGCGATCACGGTGATCCTCGCGGCCTCGCTCGTGGTGCGCTTCGCGGTCGTGTATGCGTCGTTCATCGTCGCGCTCGTGTTTTTGCCGGTGCTCACGCTCACCGGTTTGCAGGGCAGCTTCTTCGCGCCGCTCGCGAAGACCTACATCCTCGCGATCCTCGCCTCGCTCGCCACCGCGCTCACGGTCACGCCGGCGCTCACGTTGGTGTTTTTCTCGCGGCACACGGGGGACGCCTCGGCGCCGCGGCTGCAGTCGCTGCTGCGCGGACTCTACGAAAAAATCCTCGGTGGCATCGCGCGCCATCCGTGGCCCGTGATGGGCGCGGTGCTGCTCTTCGTCGTCGTCGCGCTATCACGGCTCTCATCGCTTGGCGGCGCGTTTCTGCCGGAGTTTCGCGAGGGCCATTTCGTGCTCGGCGTTTCCGCGGCCCCCGGCACGTCGCTCCCCGAGATGCTGCGGATCGGGAAACAGGTTTCCGATGCGCTGCTGAAAAACCCGCACATCGCGACCGTCGAGCAGCAGATCGGACGCGCCGAGCTGGGCGAGGACACGTGGGGCCCGCACAAGAGCGAATTCCACGTCGAGCTCAAGCCGCTTTCCGGCGAGGAGGAGGAAGGCGTTTCAAAGGAGATTCGTGAGATTCTCCAGGCTGTCCCCGGCATCCAGTTTGAAGTGCTCACCTTTCTCACCGACCGCATCGGCGAGAGCATCAGCGGCGAGACTTCGCCCGTGGTCGTCAACCTCTACGGGGAAAATCTCGACCAGCTCGACGTGATGGCGGCCGATGTG
>JANOAF010000465.1:0-7286 GCA_031411015.1 Opitutaceae bacterium
GGTTGTTGTTCAGCTGCTGATTTTTCGCGAGTTCGGAGGTGAGCACACTACCAACCTGATCGGTTATGCGCTGGCTGTATTGGGCGATGGCATCGCGGGTCAGGTTCTGATCCTTGGCCATTTCCGATAGGATTGGCTGGATGCGGTCGGCCATCTTGCCGGAAACCTTGTCGATTTGCTCGCTCTGCTGGCGCTCGGCCTCCTCGGCGGATTTGGGCAGCGGGTTGTAAGGCTGCACCTTTTTGGCGATGGCGTCGGCGAGGGCATCCATGCGCTCGGTGTTCAATTTTTGGACTTCTTCGTCGGTGCGGAACATGTCCGCCTCGCGCTTGGAGATGGCGTCACGCAGCAACTTGTTCGTCACTTCGATCTGCTTTCGATTCTCATCGGACGCGACCTTGAGCGCGTCGTTGGCGTCACGCAGCGGCGCGATTTCGGTCTGTTGCTTGGCGGCCATCTGCAGAACGGTCTGCTGATGCAGCCAGAACGCTCCGGCGATAACGAGGAGCGCGGTGAGGATCACAGCGGGAATTTGTTCTTTGAATTTTTGCCACATGGTAGGAGGGGGGAGTCAGTTTGTATTGTTGCGGGAAATTGGACGTTGCGATCTTAGAAATTGAGCGTCGGAGAGCCGGCTGGATTTGCGATTGTTTTTCCAAACATGCTGCACACGTTGGCCAAATGAGCCTCAATCGATGTGAGCAGCGCGTGTTTGATTATGTGGAGAAACATCCAGACGAAAGACACCACTGGCAGGAAAAGTTTCAACGTAGCCTGAAAGAGCATGTCAGTGAATATGTTGCGGTAGAGAAATTAGAAATCGAGTTGTGGCGCTATTATCTCGAACGCAGTGCTGTGGTGCCGAGCTTCAAGCAGGCGGTGGCGCTGGAAGGCCAGCAGCGAACGAGTATGAAGAACCTCGCGGAGCTCTTGATGAGACTCTGGATTGCGCCTCGACCGAAGAAAAAGCCCGTGGGGTGAAAGCCCAAAAAAAAATCACGGCGATCGGAACTTTCCGTCGCCGAACTTTTCCCAACGAGTGGTCAATTTGAATTTCTCATCCGCCTAGCGGTTGAGAATTGGGGTAAGTAAGAAAGCAATGGGCGGACCGCTTAGGGGTAGGCGGTCCGCCCTCTTTTTTTGAAAAAAGAGGGCGATGGGAAAGAAACCCGTGGTCGCCAAAGCGCTTCACCTCAAGCCGGCGTCGCAGGGGCGGCGGCAGGCGTTGCGCCGGGGACTTTGTCGTGGAAATCCGCGGGTGTGCCCGTTTGCTTCACGTAGCCGGTGCGGTGCACGAAGTCGCCGAAGCGTTCCCCCTTGTTTCGCTCCAGCGCGTAGCGGCGGATGATCGGGCCGAGGGTGGCGACGATCTCGGTCTCGGGGACATTCGGTTTGTAGAGGGTGTTGAGCCGCGAGCCGTTAAAGGCGGCACCGAGGTAGATATTGTATTTGCCGGGCGATTTGCCGACGAAGCCGATCTCGGCGAGATAGGGGCGGCCGCAGCCGTTGGGGCAACCGGTGATGCGGAGGGTGATTTCGTCGTGGCGGAGGCCGGCAGCTTCCAACTCGGTTTCGAGGAGCGCGACGAGCTCGGGTAGGTAGCGTTCGCTCTCGGCGAGGGCGAGACCGCAGGTGGGGAGCGCGACACAGGACATCGCGTTGAGCGCGAGGCCCGACTGGTTGTTGGCGGTTTCGAGCTTATGCTTCTTGAGGAGAGCTTCGATGACGGGGCGCTCCTCGGGGTGCACGCCGGCGATCATGAGGTTCTGGTTCGCGGTGAGGCGGAAGTCGCCCTTGTGGGCGAGCGCGATTTCGCGGAGGGCGGTTTTCAGCGCGCCCTTGATGCGGCCGCTCATGAGGAAGAGCGTGTAGTGACTCGTGCCGTTTTCGCCGTCCACCCAGCCGTAGCGATCGCCCATGTGGGTGAATTCGAAACTGCGCGGTGCGCCGAGGCGGTAACCGAGGCGGCGCTCGACCTCTTCGCGGAACCAAACAACGCCGCGGTCTTCGATGGTGTATTTGAGGCGAGCGTGCTTGCGGTCGGTGCGGTCGCCGAAGTCGCGTTGCGTCGTGAGGATTTTTTCCGCGACGTCGACGGCCTGGTCTACGCGGCAGAAGCCGAGGAGGTCGGCGATGCGCGGGAAGGTCTCCGCCTGATTGTGCGACATACCGAGGCCGCCGCCGACGGTGACGTTGAAGCCGAGGAGCTTTTTCCCGGAGGCGTCAGCGATGGCGATGAAACCGAGGTCGTGCGCGTAAATGTCGACGTCGTTGCTGGGCGGGATCGCGACTACGATCTTGAATTTACGCGGGAGGTAGGTCGCACCGTAGATCGGCTCGGACTCGGGCTCGCCGCCGGCGACGAGGGTCTCGCCGCCAACCCAAATCTCGTGGTAAGCCTTGGTGCGTGGCAGGAGGTGATCGGCGATGGCTTTGGTCACCCTGAGCGTCTCGGTGTGAAGCGCGGACTGCTCGGGGTTGGGATTGCACATCACGTTACGATTCACGTCGCCGCAGGCGGCGAGCGTGTCGAGGAGCGCACGGTTCACACCGTTGATGGCACCCCAAAGGTTGCCCTTGAGGATGCCGTGAAACTGGAAGGCCTGACGCGTGGTGAGCTTGAGCGTGCCGTTGGCATGGGTGTCAGCGAGCGAGTCGAGCGTGACCCACTGCGCCGGCGTGCAGACACCACCGGGAACGCGGATGCGCGCCATGAAAGAGAAGGCTTTTTCTTTGCCCTCCTTGCGGAGCTGGTTGCGGAGGTCGCGGTCGTCCTGCGCGTAGATGCCGTGGAATTTGGTGAGCTGGCCGGAGTCCTCGGTGATCCCGCCCGTGGATTGGTCGGCGAGGTCGCGAAGAATATTTCCGCGAAGGAAATTACTGGTGGCTTTGAGGCCCTCGTTTTTGGCGAGCGGCTTGACAGCGGGTTCGGGAACAACGGCGGGTGTGGCAGTGGAACTCATGCGGAAATGGGAGCGTGAAGGGTGGAGAGTGTGGCGCGCAAGGCGGCAGCGAGCGCGGTGGCGGCGAGCGGGTGAGCGCCGACGAGATCGGTGAGGCAGCAGCGCAGCCCGGGCGCGGCCGTCTCAGCTTGGCGGCAAATTTGAGCAATGTCGCCGTCCCGGCCAGCATGGCGGCCGGGCGAAAGGAAGAGGAGTGCGATCACGACATTGCCGCGATCGAAACTGGGCGCGAGGAGTTGCTCGGCCAGGAGTGGGAGATTGTGCGCGTGCTCGCCGCCCTCCATCGAAGCGGCTGCCAGCGATGAAACTTCGTCGGCGAGGAGCGTGCGAATTTCGTCCGCGAGCCCGTTGCGCAGAGTGGCGGACGCGAGTGACGGGCCACCATGGTCAACCACGATCACCGGTGGGCGCTGGAACGAAGCCAACGTGATGGTCTCGCGCACACGGTCGGCCACGATTTGGGCGATCACGCCCGCGTCGGCGAGGCCGCTCGTGAAGGTGAAATCGAACGGCGTCGCGGCGTGCGCGCGTTGGAGTTTTTCGAGATCGCCGCGAAGGGCGGAGCCAATCGCGCCTTGGGCGCTGATAAAAAATGGGACGAAGACGAAGTGGCGCTCGCCGCCAGCGATGTGGGAGCGGATGAAGCTTGCGAGCGTGGTGCCGGGCTTATCGCCGTCGAGCGAGGCGAGCGGGATGCGGTCGCTGTGTTTCCACGACACGGGATGCACCGTGACTTCGACGGACGCGGAAAGCGCCGCCGCGACCGCGCGGAGATTGCGCGTCGCGGCGGGTTCGAGCGAGCCGTTGTCGATGAGCGCGATGGTCATGGCGACGGCGGCCACTCGCTGGCACTCGTGGCGACGGAGAGAGAGCGCGCGGTTTTGAACCACGCGAGTTTGTCGGACAGCGCGGCGACTTCGCCGATGACGACGATGGCGGGAGCGCCGAAGCCGGCGTGCTCGGATTCTAGGGCGACTTTCTCAACCGTAGTGAGAAGCTGGCGATGCTCGCCGGTCGTCGCGGATTGGACTACGAGGGCTGGCGTGGTGGGCGCGAGGCCGCCCGCTTGGAGGCGACGCGTGATGGTCTCCAAATTTTTCATGCCCATGTAGAGGCACAGCGTCGCACCCAGTTTTCCGTAGTCTTCCCAGTGGATGGCGGCGTCCGGTTTGCTCGGGTTTTCGTGACCGGTTAGGAAAACGACGGCGGAAGCATGCGCGCGATGCGTGAGCGGAACGCCGGCGTAGGCGGCGGCCGCAAGGGCGGAGGTGACCCCGGGGACAATTTCGAAGGCGATGCCAGCCTCGACGAGCGCCTCGGCTTCCTCGCCACCGCGACCGAACACGAAGGGGTCGCCGCCCTTGAGCCGCACGACGTTCTTTCCCTCGCGCGCGAGGCGAACGAGGATGCCTTCGATGGCGCTTTGCGGGCAGCAAAACCCGCCGCCTTTCTTCCCGACGAAGATTTTCTCGGCCGCCGGATGGGCGAGCGCCATAATTTCGGGCGCGACGAGATAGTCGTGCACGATGGCGTCGGCTTCGCCGAGCAGGCGAAGCGCCTTGCGCGTGAGCAAATCGGGATCTCCCGGGCCAGCTCCGACGAGATACACGGTGCCGGTGGCGCGATCGGGAGTGACGGAATCGGTCATGTTGCGATGATTAGCACTCATCAAGCCAGTGGCTTTGGTTCTGCGTTGTAGAGGTAAATTTGAACAAACATGACTTCTTTAGTAGATATGACTAGTTTTATGCTTTACGTGCTGTGGCCTCCGGGCAAGCAATCTCGCTGTCATGTCCGCAATTTCAAACGATACCCTCACTCAGTGGAATACCCAACTGCGCAATCAATCCCCCGTGGACATCGTGCGCTGGGCCATCGCCCAAGCGGGTGGCAAGGCGATTGTCTCGACGAATTTCCGGCCCTACGAGGCGGCGATCCTTCATCTCGCGGTGCAGGCGCAGGCCGACATCCCGGTGCTTTGGGTTGATCATGGCTACAATCGTCCTGCCACTTACAAGCACGCCGAGGAGCTGCGCGCGCGGCTGAAGCTCAACCTGAAACCCTTCCTTCCGCGCATGACGGCGGCCCATCGCGATGCGATCCACGGACCGATTCCGACGACCGAAGACGAGGAAGGTCTGAAGAGATTTAGCGCCGTGATGAAACTCGAGCCGTTTCAGCGCGGCATGAAAGAGCTCTCCCCGACCGTTTGGATCACGGCGCTCCGTAAGGTCCAAAACCCGAACCGCGCCGGCCTCGACATCGTGTCGCACGACGCGAACTTCGGCGCGCTCAAGGTGAGCCCGCTCTTCTATTTCACTGACGCCGAACTCGACGCCTACTTGGAGCAGCACAAACTCCCGAACGAGTGGGACTACTTCGATCCGGCGAAGGCCGACGAGAAGCGCGAATGCGGGCTGCACGCCGCATGGGGCAAGAAGGCCGTTAACGGCTGAGTCGCCCACCTGCTTTACCGATTTTCCTGCGCCCTGCGGGGCGCGCCGCAAAACCGTCCATGAACAGCTACCATCTCGACCATCTCCAGCATCTCGAAACCGAGGCCATTCACATCATGCGCGAAGTCGCGGGCGAGTTTGAGCGCCCGGCGCTCCTCTTCTCCGGTGGCAAAGACTCCATCTGCTTGCTGCGCCTGGCGGAAAAAGCATTTCGCCCGTCGGACCTGCCCACGCCGCTGCTGAACGTCGACACCGGTCACCACTTTCCCGAGCTGAACGAGTTTCGCGACCGCCGCGCCAAGGAGCTCGGCGGCAAACTGATCGTCCGCAAAGTCGAGGACGCGATTGCCAAAGGCATCGCCGTTCCTGCGCCGGGCGAGATCAGCCGCAATCGCCTCCAGATTCCGACGCTCCTCGCCGCGGTGGAGGAGTTTCGTTTCGACTGCTGCATCGGCGGCGCGCGGCGCGACGAAGAGAAGGCCCGCGCGAAGGAGCGCTTCTTCAGCTTCCGCGACAGCTTCGGCCAATGGGACCCGAAGAATCAGCGCCCTGAAATCTGGAATCTTTACAACGCTCGCCTGAATCCCGGGGAAAACATGCGCGTTTTCCCGATCAGCAATTGGACCGAGATGGATGTGTGGGAATACATCAAGCGCGAGAAGCTCGAGGTGCCGTCGATTTACTTCAGTCACAAACGCCAGTGCGTCCGCCGTGGCGGCCAGTGGCTGCCGGTCAACGCCCTCGTGCCGCCGAAGCCAAATGAAGAAGTGCGTGAACTCGTCGTGCGCGTCCGCACCATAGGCGATATCATCAGCACCGGTTGCGTCGAATCTCCGGCCACCACCGTCGATGACATCATCGCGGAAATCGCCGCCGCCCGCGTGACCGAGCGTGGTTCACGCGCCGACGACAAATCGTCCGAGGCCGCGATGGAAGACCGCAAGAAAGCCGGCTATTTTTGAAACTCTCTACTGACGCATCCATGTCTTCGACTTCTCCCGTGCATGTCCCCGTGGACATCCTTCGCTTCAACACCTGTGGCTCCGTCGATGACGGCAAATCCACCCTCATCGGCCGTCTCCTTTACGATTCAAAATCGCTCATGGAGGACCAGATCGAGGCGCTGGAGCGCTCGGCTGACATCACCGGCGGCGGCCAGATCAATCTTGCGAATCTCACCGACGGCCTCCGCGCCGAACGCGAGCAGGGCATCACGATCGATGTCGCGTATCGCTACTTCGCGACGCCGCGCCGCAAGTTCATCATCGCGGACACTCCGGGCCACGTCCAATACACGCGCAACATGGTGACGGGCGCCTCCAACGCCAACCTGTCCATCATTCTCGTCGACGCGCGCACCGGCGTGATCGAGCAGAGCCGCCGTCATACCGCCATCGCGGCGTTGCTGCGCATTCCGCATCTCGTCGTCGCGATTAACAAAATGGACCTCGTGGGTTGGAGCCAGGAGCGCTTCCTCGAGATTCGCGCTCAGTTCGAAGAATTTCTCCCTCGGCTCGATATCAAGGACGTGAAGTTCATTCCGATGAGCGCGCTGAACGGCGACAACGTCGTCGACGCTTCGCCGCACACGCCCTGGTATGTCGGTCCGACGCTGCTTGGCCACCTCGAGACCGTGCACATTGCGAGCGATTGGAATCTCAATGGCTTCCGGCTGCCCGTGCAGTGGGTCAACCGCCCCAACAATCCCACCGACCAATCGCTCCACGACTTCCGCGGTTTCAGCGGTCAGATCGCCGGCGGCATCGTCCGCACGGGGCAGAAGATCATCGCGTTTCCCGCCGGGATCGTGACCACGGTGAAACAGATTTGGACCTACGACGGTCCGGTGGAGGAGGCGTTTTGCCCG
>JANOAF010000466.1:0-3752 GCA_031411015.1 Opitutaceae bacterium
GCGGTCACCTGCGATTCGCCGAGGTAGGGCGGCATCGCGGCTTCGCCGTGGCCGACCACGCCATCGCGTTCGACTTCGACCAGCATCGCCGGCGTGGACGTGCGCGTGCTCGCCGCGATGCCAAAGGCGTGTTTCAGCTCAAGGGTGTAGGGAGAGAAACGCAGGTGCATGAGTGGCCAAAGAAAAGCCCAGCGATCTTTCGACCGCCGGGCGAGCTTGCGCTAAAGATTCCCGTCGCGACTCCGATCAGAAGCGGCCGTTCACGCCGGCGGTGATGGTGACAAAGTTGATCGTCGTGCGGCGCATGCGGTCCTTGTAGCCGACATACCATTTCTGGGGCTCGTTGAGGACGTTGGAGGCGTCGAGGGTGAAGCCGAGCGTGGGCTTGTGCTGGTAGCCGACGCCGAGGTTGAGCGTTTTCATCGCGTAACGGAACTGGCTGAGCGCGGGGCTCGTGCCGTTGTAGCTCGTGATATTTTCGCCCGTGAAGTTATAGAGCGCGCGGGCGCTGTATTTCCGATAGTTCCAGTTGAGCGAGGCGTTCGCCGCCATCGGGATGAAGCCCGCGATGTCGCGGCGTGAAAAATATACCGCGGGGGTGGTCGCGGTGGGCGGACGGCCCAGGACGGGACCGCCGCCAGCCGTGACAGCGCTGCCCGCGCCGTGCTGGTCGGTCCAGCTGTAGTTGAACGAGAGGGCGAGACCCTTCAACGCGCCGGGCAGGAAGGTCAGCTGCTGCCGGTAGGAGGCCTCCCAGCCCTGCACGGTGACGGTGCCGCCATTCAGCGAGGTGAACATCTGGAAGCCCTCGAATTCGCCATCGAAGCCATTGTTCAAGCCGCCGGCGATGTTGCCGACGAATTGGTTGGTGACGATGAAGTCGCGTATGTCCTTTTGGAACCAGCCGAACGTGAGGCTGCCGACGGGCTCGAAATAATATTCGAGGGTGACATCCCAGTTCTTCGCCTGCTGCGGCTTCAGGCCGGCATTGTTGATCGTGAGGGTCTGGGTGGTGGCGTTGTCGACGATGGTTTCACCGGGCACGAAATTGCCCAAGCCCGCGCGGCCGTAGCCGGTGGAGTAACTCATGCGCGCCTTGAGGTTTTGGGTGACATCATGCCAGGCGTGGAGGCTCGGGAATTTCTGGTCGAACTTGCCGTAGAGCTTCCGATCGGTGTTGGCGTAGTCGCGCTGGGCGGCACCGATGGGATCGGTGGCGGCATTGGGATCGGCGCGGCGCTGGCGCACCCAGCCGAAGCTGCGGACGTGGACCTGTTCCATGCGAAGGCCGCCGAGAAAGCCGGTGCGGCCGAGCCAGCCGTCGCGGCCGAGGCGGCCATTGGCCATCAGGTATTGCGCGCCGATCGTCTCGGTGGCGCCATTGGTCCCGGTGTATTTTTGCTGCTCGTTGTAATAGAGGTCCTCCGTCCAAAGCGAGGAGTCGGTCGGGCGGCCATCGGTGGTAAACATGTGCGACTGCCAGATGGGAATCGCGCGGCCGGTTTTGAGTCGGTCGTAGCTCACGTAGCTGGTGTCGGGCGCGAAGCGGACGTTGGGATCGTAGGCGTTGACGGCCTTGGGGGTCCAGCGGTGGCGGTCTTTGCCCCACTGATCCATCTGGAGCGAGCGCCAGTGGAAGCCGGTCTTGAGGAAGATGGGTGCGGAAAGCGGGGTCTTGTAGCGGGCATCGAAGCGGAATTGTTTCTGCAACTGGTCCGATTCGTTGCGTTGCTGAGTGAGGCCGTCGGTCGCGCGTGGGAGCCAGTTGTTGGGATTGGTGAAATCGGGTCCGCCGTTCTGTTTGAACTGCGGGTGGAGTTCGTCCTTCGTCTGATCGATGATCCAGCCGGCGCCGCCGAAGACCACCGGTCGCCCGACGGTCTGCGCCGCGGGATCGTAGAGGCGCATGTTAAGCTGGCCTCCCTTGCCTTGGCCGCTGTTGAGCGTGGTGCGCGCGATGCCGCCGGTGTATTCGACGTTGAAGTTGGAGTAGGTGTGCTCGCCGGTGAAATCGGCGCGGCCCATGCGCACGTAGTAGTTGAGCGGGCCGTCCATCTGCACATCGAGGGTGTTGCTGTTTAGCGGTCGCACGACGGTGATCACGTTGCTGAAGGCACCGGGCACGATGCCGGTGGTGGCAGAGGGCACGGTGTTGTTCGCGCCGGAGGTGGCGGTCACGCGCACGCGGCGGCGGTGCCGCTCGAAGTTGTCGTTCTCGGTGACCGAGAGGGAAAACTTCGTCGTGGGCGACCACTTGTAGTCGGTCTTGAGGGCGATGCTCTGCTGCTTGCGATTGTTGATGTTGTCCCAGGTGTTGTAGCTGAAGATGGGCGCGGGGCCGTTGAGGGCGTTGGTGCGATCGAAGATGGTCTCGAAGCCGCCGACGGCGTTTTCCGAATAGAAAATATTGAGCGAGGCACCGAGGTTGCGCTCACCACCGAACACGCTGAACACCTGCTGGTGCGTGAGATTCAGCACGGGGTGCGCGCGGTGCTCGGAACGCCACGGCGTCTGCGCAAAAAACGGCGAGGCCCAGCGCGTGCTGAAATTGTAGGTGGTGCGGCTGTTCTCCCGCATGGAAAAGGTCGAGCGCGTTTTGAAATTGATCGTGCCGCCGAGGGAATCGGCGCCTTTGTCGGGCGTCTGACCCTTGATGAGCTCAAGGCCCTCAAACATCGCGCCGGTGATCGACTGCAGCTCGAAGGCCCGGCTCGTGCCGAGCGTGGTGAGCGAGCCGCCGTCGACGGTGACGTTGTTGAGCCCCGGGCCCATGCCGCGGATGTTGAACTGGTAGTTGAGCCCTTCGTCGGTCGGGCTGCCGGCCACGCCGGGGAGCCGCATCACGACTTCGCCCGCGCTCATGTTCGGCAGGTAGCCGAACGAATCCATCGCGATTACGTCCTTCACGTTGTCGGCGTTTCTCTTTTCCGTGATCATGGCGGCGTTGCCCTCGCGTTCGCCGGTGACCGTGAAGGCGTCGAGCTTGTAGATGCCCGTCGTGAGATCGAAGTCACGCGTCGCGCGTTGGCCGGAGCCGACCGTCACGGTCTGCTTGACGGAATCGAGTCCGATATAGGTGACCACGAGTTCGTGGGTGCCGGCGGGCACACCCGAGAGCGTGTAGCGACCGGAGCTGTCGGTGAGCACCCGCAGGCCGAGCTGAGGCAGCTCGACGCGCGCACCCTCAAGGGTGTTGTGGGTGGCGGCGTTGCTCACGGAACCGGAGATGGAACCGGCTTCGGCCGCACGTGCGGCCGGCACGGCAAACAAAGCGGCGGAGACGATACAAGGCGCGGCTGTGCAAATCAGCCGTTGCAAGCAGACGCGAACGAGGGCGGTCCAAGGTAAACGTTTCATAGGGGGCAGCAGGTTAGGTTGAAGAAGCAAAACGCCGGGGTCGGCGGCACAGGGTAAACGGTAACTCGGGCCAAAGTGGTTATCTGTTTCACCACACGCAAGCCGACATCTCGGGCCGTAACGCCCGACCAAAAAATCCGGGCGGGATCGGATTGGTGGGCCCACTGGGATTTGAACCCAGAACCAAAGGATTATGAGTCCTCTGCTCTAACCGTTTAGCTATAGTCCCGCTCTGCGCCGCCTCCTTGCCGCGGGTTTGCGCCCACTTCAAGAACTCGTTGGGCCATTCTTGGCCGCGCCCCTTTTTTCACCCGCTGGTTTGCCGCCCGAAGCTTGCACGCCCCGCGTTGGTGCGCCGAACTCAGCAGCAACCGCCGCGCCCTCCCCTCTCGCGA
>JANOAF010000467.1:0-10011 GCA_031411015.1 Opitutaceae bacterium
GTTTTGCGCCCCGGCCTCGAACATCCGCAGGAACACCTGCCGCGAACGCTCGGTCGCCGCGTCGCCAGCGGGCATCGCCGGATCGAGATACGGCTTGAGGGCGCGACCCAGCAGGGTGCCCGGCTTCGCCGCGCCCGGCGCGATCACGTCCGCCGTGCAGGCCACCGGGCTCACCACCACGACTCCCGCCAGCGCCGGATCGATGCCCGCTGCACGTTTGCGGCGCAGCCACTCCAGCACGAGGCCCGCGCCGAAGCTCACGCCAAAAATCACCGGCGCGCGGCCCGCCGCCAACAGCTCAGCCACGAGATCGTCGAGCTGAGCGCCCATCAGATCGAGCGAGAAGCCGTCGCGCGGATAGATGAACGCATAGAGATCGCCCGCCTGCAGGAAAAAGCGGCGCAATAAAAAAACCTGGGCCGCGGAGTCAGGCACGAAACCACCGAGCACAATCGTGGGCACCCGGCCGCGGCCCTGCTCCCGCAGCACCAGCGCGCGCTGATCCTCGGTCGCGGCGCCGCGCGCCAGCAAATCCGCCTCGGCCCTGGGCGCAGCGGGCACAAAGCGGGCGGCGCGCGAAGGCTGAAAGCGCTCCTGCGTGGTGCGGACGAAGGTGTGCAGCGGGCGCAGCGGCCCCGCGTGCAACAGGGCATACCAAGAGAGAGCCGGGACAAGACTGAGGGCTGGCATGACCTTCAAACCGATTCGTCGCGCGCTTGGCCTCAATCCGAAAGGCGCGGCGTCACCAGAAGTTTTCCGGGCCGGAACTCAAGCGTGACAACCGCGCCGATTTACGCCTCCAAACCCTCGCCCGCGAACTCCAGCGCCACGCCTTCGTCTTCCATCGGATGATCGCGCAGGAACTGAGTGAACTCGATCAGTTCGAAGCGTCCGTCCCAGTGCTCGACGATGGCGGTGAGCGACTCGACCCAGTCACCGGAATTCAGGTAATGCACGTCGCCGATCATCTTGTCGGCCGCGGTGTGGATGTGGCCGCACATGACGCCGACGCAGCCGCGCGATCGGGCGAGCTGCGCGATGTGTTCCTCGAAATCTCCGACGTGGCTGACGGCCTGTTTCACGCGGGCCTTGATCGCCTTGCTGAGCGACCAGTATTCCTTGCCGCGCCACGCGCGCCACGCGTTGTAGGCCCGATTGAGTTTCAAGAGCAGCTGGTAGCCCCAGTCGCCGAGGTGCGCGAGCCACACGAAATTTTTCGTGATCGTGTCGAACACGTCGCCGTGCAAGACGAGATAGCGACCGCGCGGACTCTCATGAATGTAGTCCTCCACGATGCGAAGATTTTCGAAATCAAGCGGGAGGAAACTGGAGAGAATATCGTCGTGATTGCCGCGCAGGTAGATGACCTCGGTGTCGCGCTTCTCAAGTTTTTTGAGCACGATGCGGATGAAACGCGTGTGGGTCTTCGTCCAGCTGCCGCCGCGACGGAGCTGCCAGCCGTCGATGATGTCGCCGTTGAGGATGAGTTTCTCGCAGCGCGTCTCGCGCAGGAAATGATTCACCTCGCGGGCCTTCGATTCCGAGGTGCCAAGATGCACGTCGGACAAAATGATCGTGCGGACATTGAGTTTCTTCATGGAAGCTGGAGCGCGAAGCGCGCCCGCGGGGCCAGGCGCACCGGGGCGACGGCCGAAGAAGCCATCGGGATCACGATGCGGAGACTGCGCGGCTGCACGACGACCTCAACGCGCGCGCCGGTCTCGTGTGTTTCGCCGTCGGTATGAATGAGGCCCGGGGCCACGCGATCGATGGTGAAGCGCGCCCCGACCAGTCGTGTCACGAGCGGACTCTGATCGAGATTGCCGAGGAAGAGCCGCGGGGCGAGAGCTGCGACGCTCAGCCAGCTTCCCGTGCTGATCGCGACCAGATCCAGGCGGCCATCGTCCACGCGCGCGCCGGGCGCAATTTTCGCGTTGTTGCCGTATTGATCGGAGTTGGCGACCGCGACGAGGAGAACGTCGACCGACTCGCGCCGATCTCCACAGGTGAGGGTGCAGCGCTCGGGGCGCAGGTGGCGGAGGGCGGCGACTGCGACGCGCGCATAGGCGGGGAGACCGCGCCGCGTGAGTTGGTTGAAACGCCGGCTCACGTCCGCATCGAGCCCGAGGCCCATGGCGTTGAAGAACGGCCGGCCATTCGCCATGCCCGTATCGACTTCGACGGTGCGCCCGCCGATACCGGTCGCCAGTTGCAACGCCGCCAGCGGCGAGCGCGGCAGACCAAGGTGCAGCGCGAGGCCGTTGCCCGAACCGCAGGGCACGAGCGCGAGGGCAGCGGGCGTGTGGACCAAACCTTGGGCGACTTCGTTCATCGTGCCGTCGCCGCCGATGGCGACCACCACTTCGTTTCCAGCAAGCGCGGCCTCGCGCGCCAGCACGGTCGCATGGCCCGGACCTTCGGTCGTGGTGAAATCGGCATCGAGCGAATGAGCCGCAATGAAGTCGCGCACGTAGCCGGCGAGCGCTGGGCGTCCGCGATTGCGACCCGAGCGGGGATTGAAGATGAAACGCGTTTTCATGCAGAGGCGGTCGCCACCCGCAACGGGAGTGGAATGGGTTCGGGCTCGGCGGAAGCCTGGCTGCGGACGGTGATCAGAGCGGCGATTTCTTCGGCCGCCTTGGGCCGCGAAAGCGGGGCCAGTGCGGCGCGCCATTCGCCCCACACGCGACCGCGATCGCGAAACGCCCGCTCCAGCTCGTGGCGCACCGCCTCGGGCGTCTCGGCCAGAGCACCGACTCCGTGACGCCGCAGCAGCTCGTAATTTCCCTCTTCCTGACCCGGCACCACTTGGTTCACAATCATCGGGCAACGGGCCGCGAGCGCCTCCTGTGTCGTCGCCCCGCCGGCTTTGCTGATCACGACATGGTGCGTCATCAGCAATCGCGGGATCTCGTTCGTCCATCCGAGAATCGAAGTCTGGTGCGACCGGCCGGCGGCGAGGCGTTCCAGCTCCGCGCGAAGTTTGTCATCGCGCCCGACGGTGCAGGTAAGATCCCAATTCGTTTGGGTGATGAGCTGCCGGGCGGTTTCGGCCGCGGCCTTCGTGCCCGAATTGATGATATAGAGCACCCGCGGTGCGGCCCCGCCGGCCAGCGCAGGCGGCGCCAGCCGACCCGCCTGCTCGGCAAAAAACGGCTGCACGGGAAACCCGAGCACGTGAAGCCGCCGGGCTTCGACCCCCGCTTGGCGCATCACCTCGGCCGAGTCTTCGTTCGGGACGAACCATCCGCTCGCCCCGGCGCGCCACCAGAGGGAATTGATGCTAATCGAATCCGTGACGATGTTGAAGCACGGGGCCGGCACTCGGCCCTGCTTGGCCAGTTCGTCCAGCATGAAAGCGTAGGCGGGATAGGTGGAGCAAATCGCGTCCGGCGAGCACCGCTCAATCACCTCGGCCAGCACCCGGGTCTCACGCCGGAGCATTCGCATCATGCGCGGCGCCAGCGAAGAACGGTCCAGCCACGCATAGGCCGCGCTCCAGAGCCGCGGCGCACGGTTGATCAAGCTGAGATAGCCGCGGCGCACGAGGGCGTTGAAGCGGGGCGACGCGAGGGCGAAAACGTCCACCACTTCGGCCGTGCCCTTGCCATGGATCGCGTCACAGGCGGTGTGCAGCGCGCGCGCCGCGGCATTGTGCCCTTCACCATAACCGGCGGTGAGAATCAGGATGCGTGGTTTCATATGAGCGTGGCACGGGCATCTTGCCCGTGATCGGAGGGGGCACACGGGCAGGATGCCCGTGCCACACCAGCGACGTGCGCGAGGTCCGATTCGAACTTCGCAATGACTTTTTCCCAGGCCTGCGGCTCGACCGTTTTTCGCGCCATCGGCCGCAACTGGGCCCGCAACAATTCATCCGTCGCGAGCAACCCGGCCGCCTCCACCAAGGCCTCGGGCTGATCGCAGGGGACGGTGAGACCGTTTCTTCCATGCACCACGAATTGTCGGGCGGCGGCATAGTCGAAGCCCGCGACCGCCAGTCCGCTCGCCATCGCCTCCGTGAGCACGTTGCCAAACGTCTCGCTCAGGCTGGCGTGGATGTAGATATCGGCCGAGGCATAGTGGCGGGCGAGTTCGCTGCGCGGCACGAAGCCGGGGAAGATGCAATCGCGATGCTCGCGTTGCAGCCGCGGGCGCAACGGGCCGTCGCCGACCAGCACGAAGCGGCAGCGGGGATTCGCCGCGCGCATCGCGGCAAACGCGCGGAAGAGCAGCCCGTAATTTTTCTCCGCCGCCATCCGGCCCGCGTGAATCACGACGGGGTCTTCGGGCGCGGCGCCCCATTCGAGCCGCAATGCCTCCGCCCGACGCGCCGGGTGAAACAGCCAGGTGTCCACGCCGCGCGAAAGCAGCGCCGTGTGGCGAAACCCCAGAGTCGTCAACTCGCCACACAGATCGATTGTGGGCGCAAACGTCCGTAGGGTTCGGTTGTGGACGTGCCGCAACCACGCGAGGACCGGCCAGTGAAAAAGTCCGAAGCCGTAATGCCGCGTGTAGGTGTGAAAGTTGGTATGGAAGCTCGACGTGACCGGAATCGCCAGCGCCCGCGCCGCCGTCACCGCCGAGGCTCCGAGTGGTCCTTCCGTCGCCACATGCACGAGGTCCGGCCGATCTTCTGACCACATCCGCCGCAGCGTGCGACCGGCGGGCAGACCCAGACGCAACAGCGGGTAACGCGGGATCGGCATGCCCGGCAGCGGCACTTCCGCAAACTCGGAGTGCGGGCCACCGGCCGGCAGGTCGTCTCGCCGTGGCCGGAACACCGTCACCGCGTGGCCCCGTCGTCCCAGCTCCCGCGCGATGGTCCCAAAGGTCATCGCCACGCCGTTGATTTCCGGCGGGAACGTTTCGATGACGAGGGCGAGTTTCACAAGGTGCGTGGGTGCGGGCGTGATTTGTTCTTTTCAGCAGTAGAGCGGACGTGCGTGCCAAACGCGTGGCGGCCCGGTTACGATTCAACGAATTCGGAGGGCCCGGCCCCGGGCGCTGCGTTGTCACGAAACCGTCACGCCTGCGTCGCGCGGCCGACACGCATCGCCTCCAACATGCGGCCGCATGTCTCTCGCCTCCTCCTTCCCTCGCGTGTTTTTCACTCTCCTCGCGCTGCTCCCCGTGGTGCTTATTGCCCAGCCGACGAGTTCCGTCAGCGGGCGCGTTTCTGACGGCGCCACCGGCAAATCGCTGAAAGGCGCGGTCGTCCGCGTGCTCGGCACTGCCGTCACCGCCACCACCGATGCCGATGGCCGCTTCTCTCTTCGTAGTGTGCCCGCCGGCTCGCAGCGCATCGAGGTCGACTATGTCGGCCTCGATTCCGTCGTGCGCGAAATCGTCCTCGCGCCCGGAACTGTCGCCACGCTCGACGCCGCGCTGCGGAGTGAGACCCTCAAAATGCAGGCGTTTACCGTCGCCGAGTCAGCCCGCGGCGCCGCCCAGGCCATCAACCAGCAGAAAACCGCCAGTGGCATCGTGAACATCGTTTCCGAAGAATCCTTCAGCAACATGATCAACGGTAACATCGGCTACACGTTGCAGCAGTTGCCGGGCATCACGGTGAACGAGGATGAAGACGGCACGCCCAGCGGCGTGAACATCCGCGGCCTTGAGGCGAAATATAATTCCTTCCAGGTCGACGGCAACCGCCTCCCCACCTCCGGCAACAGCCGCAGCTTCGCCACCAACCAGCTCACGGCCGACGGCATCAGCAACATTGAGGTCGTCAAGGCCGCGACGCCTGACCGCGACGGCGACGCCATCGGCGGCATCATCAACGTCATCTCCCGTTCCGCCTTCCAACGCGAAGGCCGCAGCTTCGAACTCACGTCCAGCGGACTCTACTACGACAAAACGGAAAAGTGGGGCTACAACGTCGGCCTGACCTACCTCGATATTTTCAGCCTTGGGGGCGGGGAGAAGAACCTCGGCCTCAGCTTAAATGTCACCACCTACAAAAGCTCCCGCGACTACGACAACCTCGACAAAGACTACGCGCTCATTACGCCCCAGCTCGCCCCGCACCTCCGCCTCAGCGAGCCCACCTATGTGCACGTCAACGGCACGCCCCAGACAAATTTCCGCGACACCGCCTCCAAGGGCTTCAGCGGCTCCATCGACTACCGTCTCTCTTCCGAGACGTCGTTCTACGTGCGCCCCTTCTACACGAAGTCGGTCGTCGACGCCGAGAAGCCCCGCAACCGATTTTACATGAACGCCAACGGGTCGTTCACCGCGACGTCCGTCCTCCAGATCGCCGAGCTCACCTACAACACGGGCCGCAGCACGGCCACCACGCTCACCGACTACCGCTACCAAAACGAGACAAGCACCACCGACAACGACGCCTACGGCATCTCGCTCGGCGGCCGGACCCAGCTCGACTCCCTCACGTTCACCTACGATGGGTTCGCCTCCGCCAACGAGTCCAACCGCGACCACAGTCTCTCTTGGGTCATCCGCAATCCCGGCTTCAGCGTCGCCTACGACCAGACCGACCGCACCCATCCGAAATACACCCTTCTCAACGGCCGCGACCCCTTCGACGTCACCACCATCAACCGCGGCGACCTCACGTTCAACCCCCGCGACGCCCTGGAAAAGGCCCTCAGCGCCCGCCTCGACGTGGAGAAAAAATTCTCCGGCTCCGATCTCCGCGGCACCCTCAAGTTCGGCGCCAAGCTGCGCGTGAACAAAAAAGAGCAGGACCAATCCTCACGCGTCTACCTCACCGGCACCAACGCCAGCGGCTTCCCCTACGCGGCCATCATGCGCCGCAGCAACCGTTCGGTCTTTGGCATTCCGATGTCGCTTGAGCCTGACATGGACAAGACGGAGGAGCTCTTCCGCACCTCGCCGAATCTCTTCTCCCTCGGCACCGCCAATGCGCTGCGCGATGCCGTGATCAACGATTACAAAGCCGAGGAGGGCATCGCCGCGGGCTACGCGATGGGCACGCTCGTCTTCGGCCGCACCACCATCGTGGGCGGCGTGCGTCTCGAGCGAAACACCTTCAAGTCCGACACCTTCCGTTTCGCTTCCAACGCCTCCAATACCCCCGCGCGCGTCCACGCTAAGCGCGACTATGATGTCTGGCTCCCCGGCCTCCACTTCCGCCACGCCCTCGCGCCCAACCTCATCTTGCGCGAGAGCTACAACCGCAGCTACAGCCGCCCGGACATCGACCGCATGGTCGCCGGCCTCCAGCTCGATCCCGCCACCGGCAACGTCTCGGGCGGCAATCCCAACCTGAAGGAAACCACCTCCGACAACTTCGACGCGCAGCTCGAATACTACACGCCCAAAGGCGGCCTCTACTCCGCGGGATTGTTCTACAAAAACATGAAGGGCTTTTACTACGGCTCCACCGGCCGGTTCGCGACCACCGATGCGAACGGCTACCCCGTTCTCGACGGCACCGGGCCCTTCGTTTTCTCCACCACCCTCAACGCCCTCGGCGCGAAAAATTACGGCCTCGAACTCATCGCGCGCCAGCGCCTGTTCTTCCTCCCCAAACCCTTCGACGGCTTCGGCGTCTCGCTCTCCGCGACCTTCACGAAGAGCGACGGCAAATATCCCGGCCGCCTCGACGAGAAGCTCCCGACCTACGGCTTCAGCGACGCGATCTACAACGCCGCCCTCGAATACAACGCCGGCAAATTCCGCGCCCGCCTCAGCTACACCTACCGCTCCGACTACCTTGAGGGCCTCGATGTCGACAACACCTTCGACGATTACTTCAGCGCCTACACCTCGTTGAACTGGGAATCCAGCTACCAACTCGGAAAGACCACCCGGCTCTTCCTCAACGTGAATAACCTCACCGACGAACCCCAGGTCTCCTATCAGGGCTTCAAGCGCACCGATAATCCCGAGGACACGACGACCTACTCCTGGCGCGCGACCATCGGGGCGACGTTTCGTTTCTGAGCCGCGATCCCTGTCGGGCTGAAAGCGGGCCGGCGCTCCACGGACGGCCCGCCTAGGACGAACGCTTGAAACTCCCGCGCCACCCCACGAGCGTCGGCCACTCCCCACCATGAATTCTCGCTTCAACCCACTGCGCTTCGTCGCTCCGCTCCGTCTCGTTGCTTTCGCCGCGTTTGCGCTGCTCGGAGATTTCTCCGCCGCGCAGCCGGCCGCCGCCGCGCCGTTCACATTCACAGCCTTCGGCTGTCTGCCCTATGCGTCGGCTCCCGACAGCGCGGCCGGCTACGCGCGGCTCATCGCCGAGGTGAATCGGCAGTCACCGGTGTTCAGCGTGCATCTCGGCGACACCCTGAGCAGCAGTGAAAAGGCCACCGATGCGCTCCTCCTCAAGCGGTGCGATGAATTCAACACGTTGTCCACCGCGCTGGTTTACACTCCCGGTGACAACGAGTGGACCGACACGCACACGGAAAAGGCCGGCGGCTTTGCCCCGCTCGAACGCCTCGCGCGCATCCGCGAAATCTATTTCAAGGAGGAGCGCAGCCTCGGCCAAAAACCGATCGCCCTCGTCTCCCAGCGCCGCGATCCGAAGTTCGCCAAGTTTGTGGAGAACACGCGCTGGACCCACGGCGGCGTGATGTTTGCCACCGTGCACGTCGTCGGCAGCCACAATAACCGCCAGCCGAACATCCCCGGTGCCATGGAAGAATACCGCGAACGCGACGAGGCCAACGTCGCTTGGCTCCGCGCGACCTTCGCCGAGGCCACCAAGATCAATGCGCCGGGCGTCGCGCTCTTTTTTCAAGCCGCGCCCTTTATCGAGAGCGGCGACAAGCCGGGCTACGCCGACGGCTTCGAGCGTTTCCTCAAAACCACCGAGGAACTCGCGCGCGCCTTTGCCAAACCCGTGCTCCTCGTGCATGCCGACGAACACCGCTACCGTCTGAATTTCGGAATGCGGTTCCACGCCGCCGGTGAGATCGTGCCCAACGTGACCCGCCTCGAATCCTTCGGCGCCAACAATCTCCACGCCGTGCTCGTCACCGTCGATCCCGGTTCGCAAGCCGTCTTCCTCCCCGGTCCGCTCCTCATCCCCGGTAACGCGCTACCCGTGCTGCCGAAGGCCAAGGCTACGAAGTAAGCTCGGCCGAACTCCCGAAGCGGAGTGAATCGCCACCGTGGTGATCTGCGCTACGGGTTGACTCCCGGGCGCGCCGACGCGCCCGCCAGCTCAGCCCGCAATCGCGTCAGCCCCGCATGCGTGTCATCGTCCGGTGGTTCGCCGGTGCACGCACCGAGCACCGCGACCGCTTCGGCCTTTTTCCCGTGCCGCGCGAGGGCGAGCGCGACGGCGTAGGCCACGGTCGCGTGCTGCGTGAAGAGTCGTGCGCCCATTTCCAATTCCGCAAACTCCGCCGTGTTGGGGGACGTCTCGCAGCGCGCCCACGCTTGGGCGAGCAGCTCGAAAACCTCGGGCAACGGCGGGGCCTGCGTCAATGCCCGCTGGAGCGGTTGAAAAACCGGCGCGAGGACCGTGAAGGAAAACGTTTTCGTTTCCGGCTCGTTCTGCTGGAGCGCGGCGAAGCGCAGCCGGGCCAACTCGTAGTAGGCGCGCGGCCGCACCACGCCGCCGGCGACCGCGGGCTCGAGAAATTCGCGCGCACCGGCGGGATTGCCCGCGTCGATTTCACAGAGTCCCATCGTCGCGAGCAGGCGCGGATCGCGATCGCCGGCGTTGTAGGCGCGGCGCAGCGTGCGGCGCGCCTGCGCGATGTAGGGCTCGCGGACTTGCGGCAGGCGGCGCTGCACGTGTCCAATCGCGAGTCGCTCCCACTCGCCGCGGACGCGCGCAATCTGGTTGGGCGTGGCGCGCGCCACTTCGATGGGCGGGAGGGCCGGCGGCGGTCCCGGCTGGATCCGCGGCTCCTCCCGCACGGCTCGCGCCAGGTAGTCGCTGAGCCGGTCGCGCAGCTCCGCGAAATCAAAACCGAAACTCGTCTCAAACCTCTCCTCGGTCACCGGGCCGGCGGCGGCGAGCGCGGCAAATTTCCAGAACGCCTCGCGGGTCGC
>JANOAF010000468.1:0-14020 GCA_031411015.1 Opitutaceae bacterium
GCGCCCGCGGCCAGCACATAGTGACGGGCGCGAACAATGTGTGTGATGTTGTCGTCAGCCTCGCGAACTCTCCATCGGCCGCTCAGCGAACCTCAGCCGGTCCGCTTGATTTGAGAGCGACTAATTGAGATTTGGACACCACACTCCAAAATCGAAAGTAGGATGGCCACGCGGTCGCGGTCGTCGTTGCTGCGAAGAATTTTTCCTGACAGACCGCGCATGGGGCCGTCGATAACTTCGACTTGATCCCCCGATTGAAGAGGAGATCGGACATCGATAATGTCGAATGCCTCGCCTGCCCAAACCTTTAGTTCATCGATGAGCGAGTTTTCGACGACGGCCGGGCTCTCACCAAATTGCACCACTTCGATAGTATCGGGCGAGTATCGTACCGCCCTGTAGGAGGCGGCGAGGTCGAAGCGACAGAACAGGTATCTTGGAAACAACGGCGCGGTTACCAGCCTGCGGACGCGGCGAATCGTTCGGTATTGACGGAGTTGCGGAAAATACGTTTCGAGCTGAAGCGTTTCACGAAGGTAACTGGCAACCGGCCGCTCTTTCCGGGGTTTCGTGTGGACGCAATACCAGTTGGACTCGGTCTTCAACGGAAGAACTATTTTCAACTCTCGGAACAAACTCAAGCTGGTCTTTTCAGGCCTTTGTGCCTCGTGCTTGCGGTCGTTTGAAAAATGAAAACAAAGACGGCGGCTTTTTTGGCAGTAGGTTGGTATTGAATGCTGCGAAAGTGGGTATTTTGGCGCAGAGATCTGTCTACCTGTGGTGTCTGCTATACGGAGCGGGCGATTTCCGTTCGTAGTGCCCGGGCAAGCTGCCGCCATCAAGGTGCGCGGTTTGCTGCGGAGCAAATGCGTCCAAGTAGGGTAGCACGTTTCAGCGTGTCACGCCCATATCGGCATGACACTCAAAGATCACACAAGGGAATATGCAGCACCCATCGGCATTTACGAAACATTTTTGATTTCACGCATTGGGGTGAACACCGTATTTTCCCGTAGTAGTCCGTTTGTTCTCCGTTCTGCCCCACGGATGTCGCGGGTATAACGTTTGAGCTGGACGTCCGTTATTCTGCTCTTGTCAAGATTTCGCGAGTGGCCTGGGCCGGAAAGAAGAGCATGCCGTATGTCCCGTGGAAATACGCGAGCACCTCAAGCCGCTCGACCGAGCTATGAATCCGCCGTGGCGGCGACGCGCGCTCGGGATCTTCTGAGCAAAAAAGGATGCCTATCCAGATCACTGCAGACAACGCCGGGGCTTCGCCCCTCCGTGTCTGACTGATGACGTTAGCCAAAGAATTGACCTTCCTGCGACAAAGCGCAGCGTAGCCGTCATGAAGACCCTTGGTTTCACCTACTGGCAGGACGGCAAAGACTGGATCGGTTATCTCGACGAGTTTCCCGACTATTCCACGCAGGGAAGCAGCATGGATGATCTGCAGCAGCACCTAGAAGATCTCTATCGGGATCCTAGCGCCGGGTTGATCCCTTATGCCCGTCGACATGCGCAGCTCGAATTGGCATGAAGCGCCGGGATCTCGTCAGAAAGATAGAATAAGGCGGAGCGATTTTCATTCGGCACGGCGGAAAGCACGATTGGTTCCAAAACCCGCAGACCAAAATTTCCCAGCCCGTGCCTCGTCATTCGGAGATTAATGAGATGCTTGCGCGAAGCATCATCAAGAAATTGGCGGCCCAAGAGAAAGCCTAGCAGTTTGTCGGACTATCTCCAATTGAGCGCGGATCGTTTTGGCGGACGAGACGTCGAGCGGTCATGCCAGCTAAATTCGTGAAGGTGGATCGGGACACGGCGCTGCTGTTGCCGCCGGACCTGCGGGACTGGGTGCCGGAGGACCACCTGGTGCATTTCATCGTGGAAGCGGTGGCGCAGCTCGACGTGCGGCTGGCACGGGTGAACGGGCGCGGCACCGGCAGCGACCAATACCCGCCGTCGCTCCTGCTCGGGCTGCTGATCTACAGCTACGCCTCGGGCGTGTTTTCGAGCCGGCAGATCGAGCGTTCGACCCACGACAGTGTGGCGGTGCGGGTGCTCTGCGCCGACCTTCATCCGGATCACGACACGCTCTGCACGTTCCGCCGGGAGAACGCCGCCCTGCTGGCCGCCTTCGCGCAAGTCCTCGAACTCGTCGCGCACTGCGGCGTGCTGAAAGTCGCCGGCATCACCGTGGCGATCGACGGCACCAAAATCCTGGCCCACGCGAGCAAGCACGCGGCCGTGAGCTACGCGCGCGCCGGCGAGACGATGCGCCAGCTCGACCTCGAAGTCGCCGAACTGCTCGCCAAGGCGGCGCAGGCCGACGCGACGCCGTTGCAAGACGGCCTGAGCGTGCCGGACGAAATCGCCCGCCGCCAGACCCGCAAAGCGAAAATGGCCCAAGCCCGCGCCGCGATGGAAGCGCGCGCCTACGCCCGCGCGTTGGCCGAGCAAGCGCAACACGCCCCCGACCAACCCGGCCCGCCGCCCCCAGCACCGCCCGCGCCGAAGGAGCAGATCAACTTCACCGATCCCGACAGCGCCATCATGAAGGCCGGCAGCGGCCAGCACTTCGAGCAAAGCTACAATGCGCAAGCCGCGCTCGAAGTGCAGAGCCGGCTCATCGTCGCCGCTCGCGTCATCCGCGCCCCGAACGACAAGGAACAACTGCCGCCGACCTTCCGCGCGATCGCGCCAGCGATCCAGTCGGTGGCCGAAGTGTTGATCGATTCCGGTTTCGTCAGCGAAGCGGCGGTGACCGCCATCGAACAAACCCCGGCCGGCCGGCCCACCGGCGTGCGCGTGCTCGCGGCCGTCGGTCGCATCCGCCACGGCCGCACCGTGGCCGACTTGGAAAAACGGGCCGACCCGCCCGCCCCGCCGCCGGCGGCGACCTTCACCGCGCGCCTCGCCCACCGCACCGCGACCGCCGCAGGCCGGGCGTGCGACAAGCTCCGCCAGCAAACCATCGAACCGGCCTTCGGGGTGATCAAAGCAGTGCTCGGCTTCCGACGCTTCTCGCTGCGCGGCTTGGCGAAAGTGGCGCTGGAATGGACGCTCGTGACGCTCGCCTACAACCTCAAACGCCTGCACCGCCGAGCATAGATTCGGTTGGTTTGATTGGCGTTTTTTTTTCGCCATGCGAACGAATATCCCGAGCGCGTGTAGGGAGTAACTCCTATGTAAAACAGGCGCAAAATCAGTGGGGACATTGATTTCAGCCTAAAGTTTTCGGCCAATGCCGTCCTAGCCATGATGCAATTGCTAACACCGGCCTTGGAACGGGCCCGCAAAACCTTCGGAAACGACAGGTCGTGCTTCAACCGGAGCTGGTTTCGCTTGGCTGGGCTGTTTGCTTTGAGCAAGTGGTGGCCATTGCATTGCTTGCGCGACCGTTCTCGGAAATATCAGCCTCTTTGCCTTTCGCTTCTCCTGTTGCTCGGCAACCCCACGGCTCGCGGCCAGACCCTTTATTTCGATGTCAATGGCGGTCCTAGCACGGGTGCCAGCTCTTCCACTAATGGTTCGGGGGTAGCAAACGGGGCGACCTATAGCTGGGGTGGTAGTTTCTGGAGCGCCGGCAGCAATGGCCAAACTAAGGGTGGCAGCAATCTCGCCGGTGCATGGACGACGAATGCCAATGCCGTTTTCTCCGCCGGGTCAGACGGAACAGGGGCATACACAGTTGCGATCAATGCTAACACGAGCGTCGGAACTGTGACGATTCAAGAGGGCTCACCGACATTTAGCATTTCTTCCGGCTTCACTTGGACATTCAATTCTACGACCAGCTTTACCCTCGCTTCAGTCGTAACCGGGCTTGGTGCCTTGACTAAGAGCAATACGAATACCCTTACGCTTTCAGGTGCTAATTCGTATTCCGGCGTAACGACCGTGGGCGCTGGCACGCTCGCCCTGACAGTTAACAATGCCCTTGGCACCGCTGGATCCGGCACGACAGTCGCAAGCGGTGCGACGCTGGATTTTAGAAATGTCGCTTACTCGACGGCGGAAGCGGTCACCGTCAATGGCGGCACGGTCGCGACATCGACGGGCACCAGTTCATTCGCCGGGGCTCTGGCACTTGGTGCAGGTGGTGCCACCGTCAACGTCGCTGGCACTCAACTCACGCTCAGCGGAGCCATCACCGGCAGCACCGCCCTGACCAAATCGGGTGCGGGCGCTCTGGTTCTCGCCAACGCTGGAAATTCGCACACTGGCGGCACAGTGCTCTCCGCCGGCACGCTGACAGTTAGCAGCGGCGCTACCCTCGCCGCCGCCAGTGGCGCGCTCACGATGAATGGTGGCACGCTAGCGCTGAACAACGCGGCCCAGTCGGTCGGCTCCTTCTCCGGCGCCGGTGGCACCGTGACTTTTGGCGCTGGCCATCGCCTCACCATCGCCCAAACCACGGCAACCAGTTTTGCCGGTAATCTCGGCGGCACGGGCGGTCTCACGATGGCGGGCAGCGGCGGGACGCTCACACTTTCCGGCACGGACACCTACACCGGCTCGACGATTATTTCTGCGGGCACACTAAGATATGCCGCGACGGCGGCGTTGCCCTCGGCCTCCTCATTCTCGCTGGGCGGCGGCATGTTGCAAATTGGCGTGGCCGGCACATTTGCCTCAAGCGGGACGCTCACCCTGACGGCCAACAGCACGATCGATTTTGGCAGCGGACTTGGGGCGACGACAATTTCGTTCGGCAATAGTTCGGCCACGTCGTGGAGCGCTGGCCGGACCCTCACGATTATCAACTACAATTCCGCCAGCGGCGACCAGTTGCGCATCGGCACCACGAGTGGCGGCCTCACGGCGCAGCAGCTCAGTCAAATCACTTTCAGCGGTTTTTCGGCCGGAGCATCGATAAGCTCCAGCGGGTATCTCACTCCGGGTGCTGCGATACCAGAGCCGGCGACGTATGCGGCGATGTTCGGCGCAATCTCGCTGCTCTTTGCGCGCTATTTCCGGCGCGGGCGCGCCGTCGCTTCAGTTGCGGATTAGTCTCTGCGACCACCCATATCCATGGACTTCACGAAGGACGATTTAGTCGCATTTGATCCGCGGGATTCGGCGAATCGCTGGAAGCTTGTCGCGCGGGTCGTGCAACCGGATCGAGTGCGTCTGCATTTTTTTTGGCGACGCATTGCCGTAACGTCCGCGGCGCTATGCCTCGGTGGTTGGCTGTTCGCGACTGGCGCCCTCTGGGGTTTCTTGGTTTTCGGCCGACAATGGTCTGAAGCGAAATACTCCGATCTGGTGCTCTATCCTTGGCGTGCGACTGCGATCAAGCAGGGCTTGGCCCGGCACAATTTAGCCCGGGGGCAAATCGAATTTTCGAAAGAAAACTACCGCACAGGTTACGCTCTGCTCATCGCCGGTCTTGGTCGTTTTCCAGGAGATCTTCAGGCGCGTCGCACCGTGGCGACGATTCAGGTTCGCTCGGGCCTGCTGCCGCGTGCATTGGACACTTTGGTTGAAGGCATCCCGTTCGATCCCGACCTTGACTACCTGAAGTTGACCTTTGGCTGGCTGTTGGAGGCACGGCAATACGACCGCGCCGTCACTGTGGCGGAGCGAATTTTACCCACCAAAATCGACCGCCATCTGACGCATCAGTTCGTCGCGCTGGTGGCCGCGACGGCGCATTTTGAGTGCGGGCGCTTTCAACCGGCGGAGCAACTGCTGGAGGGTTGGGGTTTGGCCAATTCCCTCGAAGGCGTCGTGTTGCTCGCGCAGATCGATTGGGAAACCGGCCAGGCCACACGGGCGCTTGAGCGACTCACGGGCGAGCTCACGAGATTTTCTCAGCGCGATGAACTTTATCTCCATCTCGTCCGCTACCACCGCGAGCTTGGAAATGTCGCGGAGGCGCGGCGCATCGCCTTGTTGCGCCAGTTCAACGAACCGCAGAGCCCCGGCCCGCGCATTGATCTCCTCCACGCTTATCGGGCGACGAATGATCGCGTGGCCGAAGCGCGGGAAATTTCGTCGTATCTGACCGAGTTCGCTGGCGACGCCAAGGCACTCTCGAATTTGGCGTGGTATGCCGTCGACACGCAGCAGGCCGACTTGCTCGGTCGCGTCTGCGCCATGGCGGCCAACGTTTCCCCTGCGGGCACAGGGGAGTTTGAGTTGGCCAAGGTGCAGCTTGCCCTGGCGTCAGGGCGCTTCCGTGACGCGATCGGATTTAGCGCTACCGTCGCGGCTGCTGCGGCCGGGCATTCGGATGGATCTGTGCCGCTTGTCGTGGGGTTGAATGCGGCGGCGGCGTTTGCGAGTGGTGATTTCACGCGAGCTGGCCTCGGCGTGAAAATCTTTGTGAGTCAGGAGCGATTTACTGCGCGTGACTCGCTCCTCCTCGCCCGCGAGCTGAGCGTTGTGGGTGACGATCAGGGGGCGCGGACAGTCCTCGCGCGCGCGGTCGAAATGGACGCTTTTGCGCAGCCCGTGCTGGAAGAACTTGTCCGGATTGAAGCGCGAACCCGTAATCAATCCGGCCTTCTGCAGTTTGTCCCCAAGGTCCTCGCCCTCCAAAAACCCTCACGGCAGATTCTTTCCGAGGCGCTGCTGGCAATTGATCGGGTTGCCCAGCCCGAACTGTTTTTGCAGGTGCGTCGTGCGGTGCGTGGCGAGACTGCGGTGATTTCAACCGAACCTCTGACGAAGTCTCTGGCGCATTCGAACGCAAAGGCGCGCGTGGTCTCGAGCGGACGCACCCTAGCCGTCGTGGCGGAAAGCGTGGCGCGAGCAAAAGACTGAACCAATTCGTGTAGCGATGAACTCCCGCCCTTTTCCTTCTGACCGCTCCGGGGAATCAGCCGATCATCTTAAGCTCGCGCCCGATTGCGATCCGGTGATCGATGCGCGACACGCACGCGGCGTCGGTTCACCCATCGCCGCCGCGGCCATTGCGGTGGTTTTGTTCGTCACTGTGGGCTGGTTACGCGTCCGCCACCATACTGTGAGCGTCCACCCTCCCGGCACGGCGCAATCCAAGATTTTCGAGCCCGCGTCCACGGTTGATGCGCTTGCTTGGCAACCCGCCTTCCAGGCCGCGCTTGCCACCCACCACGATCTCGACGGCACGGCGGACGTGCTCGGCCGCCTGCTCGGCGTGGTGGAGCAGCGAATTCGGGCGGCGAAAATCGCCGTTCCAGCGGATGAAATGGAAGCCGCCGAACTTGAGGTCGCGTGGCGCACGCTGCGGAACCGATCCGCGGTGGCGCGCAGCGTGGCTTTGGAGGAAGAAGCTTCGGCCCTGGCTGACCAAGGGCGGAACACGGCCTCGTTGGAGAAACTTGCTGCGGCGCTGCGTTTGCAAGATGAGGCGAACGGCCTCGCGCCGGCGAGTGGACTGAAGGATTTTAAGCGCGAAGGCCGGTTGCGGGCGGCCGTCGAGCTCGGCACCGCGCGGCCGTTGCATGCGGCGATTGCCACCGCGCGCCAGCGGGCCGACACGGCGTTGGTCACAGGCGATGCGATTGGCGCGGCGCAAGCGCTCCGCGAAGCGCAGGCCAGCCAGCTCGCGATTAATCAAACTTTCCGTGACACCAAGGCGGCAACACCGGCTGCCGTGGCCAGACTAAATACAGAAATCGAAACGATCGAATCCCGTGAACTTACGATTCGTTTGCACGCGGCGGTGGCGGCGGCCGAGCGGGCTGACCTCGCGGGTGATTTTGCAGCGGCGGGAAAAGAGTGGGCGGTGGCCGCTTCCGTTCAGCGCGACCTCAACCTTCGTTTTCCAAGTAGCCGCGAGGCTTCGCTGCCGGGTGCGGAGCGATTTGAAGTTAATCGTCAGACGTCACTGTCACAGCCGTTGCTCGCCCGGGCTTTGACGCTCGATCGCGAAGCGGCGCAGTTGCTGCGGCGTTGTGCCATTGAGCCGGCGTTGATCAATCTAGACGAGGCACTCGTCGCGCTGGATCGAGCCGGGGAAGAGTTTCCGCGAAGTGCCCGGTGGGATCCGGAGCTCGCGCGCCGGGTTGAATATCTCGCACTTAAGCGTCGGGATATTGCGCAGATTCAAGAATCAGTCCGCCGCCAGCTGCTCGCCCAGCCTCCAATGACACGGCTGGCGATTGCGGAGCCCGTGGTAGCGCAGGCGCTCTACTCATTCGTAATGCACGCTAACCCGAGCCGCAACCGTGGCTCGACGCTGCCCGTGGAATCGCTGAGTTGGGCGGAGGCGGACGAGTTCTGCCGACGACTTTCTTGGATCATGGGGGAAACGGTGCGGCTCCCAACCGAAAGGGAGTTTCGGCTGGCGACGATGGCCACGCGCCCGCCTCTGCTGGCTTCGGGTGAGATGGCGGTGTGGCTGCTGCCGTCTTCAGGTGCCGGCACGATGACGTTGGTGGAGCACCGTCGCAGCGAAGGATCGCCGGACCGGGCGGCTGAAGTCGTCGTGGCGCCTCGGTCCAAAGACCTCGGTTCGCGCGAGGTTGGATTTCGGTTCGTAGTAGAGCGGCACCTTTCGGAAGTGGCCGTGCTCGACGAGTGAGAGCGTTTGCTTCGCATGGGTGGGCTTGCCAAGGGATGCGCGAGCGGAATTAGTGCAGCGCGAAAATTTCGCGGAATAATGCCGTGCCCTCGCGGTTCCCACTCCCGATGCCCGAAGCGAGTTTCTCAGATCTGGTGGAAGCCCACTATGCCGCGCTCTATCGCTTTGCGCTGAGCCTAGCGAAGAATGCGGCTGATGCGAGTGACCTCACGCAGCAGACGTTTTTCATTTGGGCCACCAAGGGTCAGTCGCTGCGTGACGTGGCCAAAGCCAAAACCTGGCTCTTCACGACCCTTTATCGCGAATTCCTCCGCATCCGTCGCCGGGGAGGGAAGTTTACCGGGATCGAAGATTTGCCCCCGGGCGATCAGGACGTGCCGGACGCTGAGGTCGATCTCGTGGCGAAGATGGACGCGCAACTCGTGTTGGCGGCTCTGCAGGAAGTCGAACTCGTGTTCCGCGAGCCCCTCACGCTTTTCTACCTGCAAGATCTCTCCTACACTGAAATCGCCGAAATCCTGTCCGTGCCGATCGGCACCGTGATGTCGCGCCTGTCGCGGGGGAAGGTGCATCTCCGCGCCCGGTTGGCGGAGAAATCAACGGCCGGGACCATCATTAATTTTCCAAAAACGAGCATCCGCGCATGAACAATCAAGAGGCCAAATTCATTCTCGGTGCCTACCGTCCCAATGGGAGCGACGCCCATGATGCCGCCTTTGCCGAGGCGCTGGCGCAGGTCGATCGAGATCCGGAGTTGCGTCAGTGGCTGGAGCGGCAGCGGGCTTTCGACACCGCCGTGGCCGGACGCCTGCACGACATCGCGCCTCCTTCCGATTTGAAGCAGGCTATTCTGGCGGGCGGGCGGGCAAGCCGGCCGCGCCGATCATGGTGGATGGCTCCCGGCTGGCTGGCGGCGGCCGCCGCGATTGCCGTGATCGCGACGATCGGGGGCTGGCTATTTTCGACTCGAAACGATTCCGCGCTCTCCGCCTTTGCCGCCTTTGCCCTCACAGATCTATCCGCGGCACATGACGAACACGATGGGTTCCCCGTGCCGTTGGCCGGGGTGCAGACCCGTTTGGCGAGTGCGCGGCTGCCCTTGCTGGCCGATGCCGGCATCGATCTTGCGGAACTGCGTCGTGGTCGTTGCCGCAGCGTCCGCATGGGTGGGCGCGAAGTTTTCGAGATCTGCTTCCAACGCGACGGGGCGTGGTTTCACCTCTACGCCGTGAGTCGCGAAGATTTTTCGGGTGCTTCGTTGCCGATAGCGAAAGCCGTGGTCGCATCGGCTGCCGGCAAGGCCTTCGCAACGTGGGCGGACCAAAAAAATGTATATGCGCTCGTCACCGATGCCGGCGACGCGGTGTTACGGCGATTGATTTGAATTTATGAATAATACAGCTCCCTTTTCCAGCGAAGTCTGGGTTCGTCGGTTGAAGTCGGTTGCCCTGACTTTACTTTTGGTGACCACCGCAGCCCATGCCGCGCCCCCTGTCGCCGGCGAACAGGCTTCGAATTTCACGCTGCGGACACTCGATGACAAGCCGGTGGAGCTAAAGTCGCTCACCGACGCAGGACCGGTCGTGCTCGTCGTCCTGCGCGGTTGGCCGGAATATCAATGTCCGGTGTGCACGCGGCAGGTGCAGGAATACATCGCCAACGCCGCGCAGTTTGCGCGCAAGGGAGCCCGCGTCCTGATGGTTTACCCGGGACCAGCCGCGCAGTTGAAGGCGCATGCGCAGGAGTTTTTGCAGAACAAGCAGTGGCCGGCCGAATTCACCTTTGTGGTCGACCCTGATTATGCGTTCACCCTCGCCTATGGGCTGCGGTGGGAGGCGAAAAAGGAAACGGCTTACCCCTCCACCTTCATTCTAGACCGTGGCGGCAAGGTTCGGTTCGCGCACGTGAGCAAGTCCCACGGTGACCGCCTTGGCTCGGCGCGCGCGCTGGCGGAATTGAAGTGAATCACAGCGCAGGTCGGAGAGATTACGTAGCTTCACGGGAATCCTACGCGTCATCGCGAGTGCCTGATTACATGTTTCCGCTTGCTGATTCGGTAGGTGTGTCGATATGACAAGTGTGATGAAAAACGCGGGAATCCCCAAATTGTTATCACGTGGGTTGTCGGTCACGACCGCCCTTTTGCTCGGGTTGGCCGTGTCTTTGGGTGGCTGCGCGAGCGCCCCTCCGGTGGTGCCCACCGTCCAGGTTAAGGCTGGCGTGCAAACGCTGAACCCCGGCGACGTCATAAAAATCGACTTCCCCGGCGCTACCAACCTGAACACGACCCAGTCCATCCGCCGCGACGGCAGGGTTAATCTCTACATGATCGGTGAGGTCAAGGCGTCGGATAAAACTCCCGCTGATCTGGAGAAGGAACTGGTCGTAGCGTATTCTTCCCAGCTTGTTTCCAAGGAAATCAAGGTGACCGTGGTCTCTTCGGCATTCTCGGTGTTTGTCACCGGTGGAGTGATGAAGCCTGGAAAAGTAACCTCGGAGCGGGAGCTGACAGCCTTCGATGCGATCATGGAGGCGGGAGGCTTCGATGAAGCCAAGGCGAACAAGAAGCAGGTTCGCATCATCCGTCAGGAAGCAGGCAAGATTGAGACCTACCAAATTGATTTCAAAGCGGTGCTGGAAGGCCGCAACACCGAGCCGTTCTACCTCAAGGCACACGACACCGTTTATGTGCCCGAGAAAATCAGCTGGTTGTAAGGCAGGTTTCTGAGCCAGGCACCCGCCCGCGCTAGCCGAGGATCGTGCGGAGCGCGGCGAGCACCAGGTCGACATTCCGCACCGTGGCGCCGTGGCCCATGAGGCCGATGCGCCATGCCTTGCCGGCCATTACACCGAGGCCTGCGCCGATCTCGATACCGTAGTCGGTCAGGAGGCGCGTGCGCACCGCGGCGTCGTTCGCGCCGTCCGGGATGCGGATGCAGTTCAGTGAGTGCAACGAACGAGTGGGGATGTAGCTCAGGCCCAGTGCGGCGAGCCCGGTGCGCAGGCGCTGGTGCATCGCGGCGTGACGATCGATGCGGGCTTGCAGGCCCTCCTCCAGGACGATGACGAGCGCCTCGTGCAGCGCATAGGTCATGTTGATCGGCGCCGTGTGGTGATAAACGCGCCCACCGCCGCCGCCGCCAGTGTAATATTTGCGGAGCATCGAGACATCGAGATACCACGACTGCACCTTGGTCTTACGCGCATCCATGCGCGCAAGCGCCCGGTCCCCGAAGCTCACTGGCGAAAGTCCGGGCGGGCAGCTCAGGCATTTTTGCGTGCCGCTGTAGATGGCATCGATGCCCCATTCGTCGACGCGCAGCTCGTGGCCACCGAGGCTCGTAACCGCATCGACGAGGAGTAGTGCACCGTGAGCGTGAACAATATCCGAGAGACCTTCGAGCGGCTGGTGTGCGCCCGTGCTCGTCTCGGCATGGACGATGCCGACGAGTTTCGTCTTCGGATGAGCCGCTAGCGCCGCGGAAATCTGGTCGAAAGAAAACACCTCGCCCCACGTCGCCTCGATGGCGTGGACGATTGCGCCGCTGCGTTCGAAGACATCCTTCATCCGCGCCCCGAACACGCCGTTGACGCACACAATCACCTCATCGCCGGGTTCGACGAGATTCACCGCGGTGCATTCCATGCCGGCCATGCCGGTGCCGCTGACGGGAAACGTCAACGCGTTCTTAGTGCGAAATACTTCGCGGAGCATCGCGCATGTTTCGTCCATGATCGCGAGGTATTGCGGATCGAGGTGGCCGAGCGTCGGCGCGCCGAGCGCGCGGAGCACGCGTTGCGGGACCGGACTGGGTCCGGGTCCGAGCAGGATTCGTTCGGCGGGGTGGGCGGTGGATATCGTCATGGAGCGATCACGACTCTCAATGACCATCCGGTCGGTGCGCGACTATTTTTTCCACACATCGCCAACGCCCTCCCCGAACCACCGCGTCGTCACGACCTTTTGCTGGGTGTAGAACTGCACGGCCTCTTTGCCCTGAATGTGGAGGTCGCCGTAGAACGAATCGTCCCAGCCCGTGAAGGGAAACATCGCCATCGTCGCGGGCACGCCGACGTTGATGCCGACCATTCCGGCCTTCACGCGATGCTTGAACTCGCGCGCGGCCTTGCCGCTGTTTGTGAAAATCGCCGCGCCGTTGCCGAAAGCTGAGGCGTTGGCCTGAGCGATCGCGGCGTCCAGATCGCCCATGCGCATGACGTTGAGGACGGGGCCGAAGACCTCCTCGCGCGCGAGCGTCATCGTGTGCTGGACGTCATCGACGATGGTTGCGCCGAGGTAGAAACCACGCGGGGCATCGGCGACTTTCGCGCCGCGACCATCCGCGATGATCTTAGCGCCTTCCTTTTCGCCACTGGCGACGAGACTCAAAACTTTGTCGCGGTGGGCGGCGGTGATGACGGGGCCCATGTCGGGCTGCGATGCGGCCTGGTCTGTGCGGCCGACCTTAATCGCGCGCGCGGCGGCGACGAGATCGGGGAGTAGGCGCTCGGCGGCTGCTCCGACGGTGAGCGCGGTGGAGCCGGCCATGCAGCGTTCGCCGGCGCAGCCGAACGCGGCGGTAGAGAGCGCCTCGACGGTTTTGCCGATGTCCGCGTCGGGCATGATCACGATGTAGTTTTTCGCGCCGCCGTTCGCCTGCACGCGCTTTCCGTGGCGAGTGCCGGTCTCGTAGATGTATTTCGCGATTGGCGAAGAGCCGACGAAGGAAATCGCGCGGACCTTCGGGTGCGTGAGCAACACATCGACCGCCTCGCGACCTCCGTGGACGATGTTGAACACGCCCTTCGGCAGGCCGGCCTGCTCCAGTAACTCACCGAGGACGTTAGCAGTGAGCGGGACTTTCTCGCTGGGCTTGAGGACGAAGGTATTTCCGCATGCGAGCGCGAGCGGGAACATCCACAGCGGCACCATCGCGGGGAAATTAAACGGCGTGATCCCCACGCACACGCCGAGCGGTTGGTTGATCGTCTCGCAGTCCACGCCGCGCGCGAGATTCTCCAGCGTAGCGCCGAAGAGTAGCGTCGGCGCGCCGCAGGCGTATTCGATGTTTTCGAGCCCGCGGTGCACGTCGCCGCGCGCCTCGGAGAGCGTCTTGCCGTGTTCGCGCGAGACGGTGACGCAGAGCTTGTCGTAGTTTTGTTCGATGAGCTGGCGGTAGCGAAAAAAGATGCGCGCCCGGTCGACCGCCGGTGTCTCCCGCCAAGCGGGGAAGGCCGCGTGCGCCGCCATCACGGCCTCATCTACCAGCGCTGCGGAGCCCAGCGGGCACTCGGCGATCACGTCGCCAGTCGAGGGATTGAAGACGGGTGAGGTCGCGCCGCCAGTGGCCGCGCGCCATTGGCCGCCGATGTAGTGGGGGCAGGGGAAAAGGGAAGTGCTCATGGAAAGTAGGGCGGGTCTGTGACCTGCCCTTTGGGATTGTTGGTGTTCGCTGGGCGGGTCACAGACCCGCTCTACTTATGCCGTCAGCATCCGCGCCC
>JANOAF010000469.1:0-1592 GCA_031411015.1 Opitutaceae bacterium
TCGATCTCGGGACCGTCGAACCCTACTGGACCGATCCGGCGACGGGCTCAGGGCTGTGCGAAGTCGGCTCAAGCCACGTCCTCCGCGAGCGCGACGGCGAAGGTTGGAAACAGGCCTTCCGCATCGGTCGCCTCATGTGCCAGAAAGCAATCACCCGCGAAATGGCGATCGCGATGGTCTCCGAGGGAAAGACCGGCGTGATCGAGGGATTTATTTCCAAGAAAGGGCGGCCGTTTAACGCCATCCTCAAGCGTGAAGGCCCGAAGTTTTCGTGGGAGTTTCCGCCCCGCGCGCCGAAGCTCGACAAGGACGGCAACCCGATCGCGCGCAAGGCGAAGGCCCCGCCCGATCTCTCGAAGGGCGTCGTGCTCGGGAAGAGCAAATCGCACAAGGACGGCGAAATCGTGGAGACCGCCGAAGCCTTCTACGTGCGCCGGCCCGAGCAGGATAACCGCATCGTCTTCACGCTGAAAAAGCAGCTCTGCGGCCGCGACATTCCCGCCGAGGAAGCGTTGAAGCTTTTCGAGGGTGGTCGCACCGATCTCATCCCGGGCTTCATGTCGAAGCGCGGCATGCCCTTCGGCGCCTACCTCGTGCTGTCGAAGACCGGCACGAAGGCGGAGTTCGAGTTTCCCCCGCGGTAACTTCACCGGCTCCGGCTCGTCAGCCGTCACGTGAACTCCGCGAAGACCTGGCTCATCGTCCTCCTCGCGCTCACGACGCTGGGCGGAGCGTTCCTCGCGTGGCGGCAGCACGGTGAACTCGCCGCGATTCGCGCCGGCACGATGCCGCGCGACGAGCGCGCGGATTTCCAGAAACGTGTCTGGGATCTCGAAAGGGCAAACCGCGAGCTGAAGCAGCAGACGACCAACCGCGAATCCACCGCCGAGGGCCTCACGCCGGCGCCCGGTTCACGCCCGCAACGCGGCGACTCCGGCGGCACCGCGCGGCGCGACCCCAACCTGCAGCTCGCCGCCATGAGTGAGCTTTTCGCCAAGCCCGACGTGCAGGCCCTCTATGCCACCCAGCAACGCGGCGAGATCGAGGCGCGCTATGCCTCGCTATTCCGCAGCCTAAATCTCCCGGCCGATCAGCTCGCACGGCTGGCCTCGCTCCTCACCGAGCGCCGGACCGCCCTCCTCGACATCGCGGCCGTCGCGCGCGATCAAGGGGTCGATCTGCGCAACCACGCGCCCGGGCTGCAGCAGCTCGTGGCCACAACGCAGGAGGAGATCAACCGCTCGATTAAGGGCGTGATCGGAGACGCGGGGTTTGCGCAGCTCACGGCCTTCGAGCAAACGGCAGCGCAGCGCAACACGGTCAGCGAACTGCAGCAGCGACTGAGCTACACGGGCGCGCCGCTCACGACCGCGCAGTCGGATCAGCTCGTGCAAATTCTGGCGGCAAATCCCGCGCCCCGGCCCGCCCCCGCCACCACCCCACTCTCGCCCGCCCCGGGCGCGCTGCCGACGGGCCTGCCTGATGGCGCGGGATTGCGCATGCTCGGCGGCCCGGCTGCCTCGACGGCCACGATCACACCGGCGGCCGTGACGCAGTCGCAGTCGGTCCTGAGTCCACCTCAAGTTTCAGCC
>JANOAF010000470.1:0-2053 GCA_031411015.1 Opitutaceae bacterium
CGTCAAGCTGAACAAGAAGATATCGCCCGAAGTGGTCGGCGCCGCTGGCCAGATCGAGGATTACTCGAAACTCGCCGACACGATCGCCTCGCACCTCGCGATCAAGATTCCCGAGAAGCAGGAGCTTCTCGAAATGACTTCGGTGCAGGCGCGGCTCGAAAAAGTCTTTGCCCTGATGGAAGGCGAAATTTCCGTTCTTCAGGTGGAGAAGCGCATCCGCTCGCGCGTCAAGCGCCAGATGGAGAAGACCCAGCGCGAGTACTATCTGAACGAGCAGATGAAGGCGATCCAGAAGGAGCTGGGCGACGGCGACGAGCGCGACGACATTTCGGAGTTCGAAGAGAAGATCGAGAACACCAAGTTGTCGAAGGAGGCCCGCGACAAGGCCCTGGCCGAGCTCAAGAAGCTGCGTCAGATGAGCCCCATGTCGGCGGAAGCCACCGTCGTGCGCAACTACCTCGACTGGCTGCTGTCGATCCCGTGGGGTGTGCGCGGCAAGGTCAAGAAGGACCTCGTCGAAGCGCAGGACATCCTCGACAAGGAGCACTATGGGCTTGAGAAGGTCAAAGAGCGGATCGTCGAGTACCTGGCCGTTCAGAACCGTACCAACAAGCTGAAGGGACCGATCCTCTGCCTCGTCGGCCCTCCCGGCGTCGGCAAGACGTCGCTCGGCAAGTCGATCGCAAACGCGACCGGCCGTGAGTTCGTGCGGATGTCGCTGGGCGGCGTGCGCGACGAGGCCGAGATCCGTGGCCATCGCCGCACCTACATCGGTTCGATGCCGGGCAAGGTGATCCAGTCGATGCGCAAGTCCAAGCGCACCAACCCGCTCTTCCTGCTCGACGAGATCGACAAGATGGGCTCGGACTTCCGGGGCGATCCCGCAGCGGCTCTGCTCGAGGTGCTCGATCCCGAGCAGAACGCTACGTTCAACGACCATTACCTGGAGGTCGATTACGACCTGTCCAACGTCATGTTCGTCACGACCGCCAACACGCTGAACATCCCGCCGGCCCTGATGGACCGGATGGAGATCATCCGCCTGGCCGGTTATACCGAGACGGAGAAGGTGGAGATCGCGCGTCGCCATCTCATTCCCGGCGTTGGTCAAGCACATGGCCTGACGAACGAGGAGTGGAGCATCGACGATGACGCGCTGAAGGGCGTCGTCCGCCGCTACACCCGTGAAGCCGGCGTGCGCAGCCTCGAGCGTGAAATCTCCAAGCTCGCGCGCAAGGCGGTCAAGGAACTGGTCGCCGGCGAGAAAACGGCCGTGCCATTCACGGGCGCCAATCTCTCCGACTATCTCGGCGTGCCGAAGTACCGGTATGGCGAGGCCGAACTCGAGGATCAGGTCGGTGTCGTGACAGGCCTTGCCTGGACCGAAGTCGGCGGTGAGATCCTGACGATCGAAGGCGTGATGATGCCCGGCAAGGGCAAGATGTCCGTCACAGGCAACCTGCGCGACGTGATGAAGGAATCGATCCAGGCCGCCAACGCTTACGTGCGTTCGCGATCGGTCGACTTCGGCATCCCCGCCTCGATGTTCGAGAGGAAGGATATCCACGTCCACGTTCCCGAAGGCGCGACCCCGAAGGACGGTCCGTCCGCAGGTGTTGCGATGGTCACCGCAATCGTCTCCGTGCTCACCAGCATTCCGGTGCGCAAGGATATCGCGATGACGGGCGAGATCACGCTGCGCGGCCGCGTCTTGCCGATCGGCGGATTGAAAGAGAAGCTGCTGGCCGCCCTCAGGGCCGGCATCAAGAAGGTGCTGATCCCCGAGGATAACGTGAAGGACCTCGCGGAGATCTCGGCTGAAGTGAAGAACGCGCTTGAAATCGTCGCGGTCGCCCGCGCCGACGATGTGTTGAAGCACGCGCTCGTTCGCATGCCCGATGCGATCGCGTGGGAAGAGGAGACGCCCGCTGCCGTCACGACGACAGAGGGCAAAGACGGCACGCGAGTTGTCGCCCACTGACGATCGCCGGAAGTGAAGACCGTGAGGTTGCAAAATTCCCCCCGGACGGCGCTGCCGTTCGGGGTTTTCTTA
>JANOAF010000471.1:0-10064 GCA_031411015.1 Opitutaceae bacterium
GCTCACCGTCGCCAAAGCGCTCGCGCTGTCCGTCGCGCAGGAGCAGCTCGTGGCGCCGACGCTCGCTTCGGCGCGGCTCTACCGGAATCTCGACGATCAGCCCGCGGTGTGGGTGCTGGAGTTTCGTTCCGCTTCCAGCGATACGCCGGTGACGGTGGTCGCGGCCGCCACCCGTGCCCTGCCACCGATCGTGATGCACTGGCGCGGGTTGCCGTGGCACGCGGACCCCGGTTATCTGTCGGCGGCGCGGGCGAGTCTGGCGGAGTCGCGGCGCGGTGACGCCAAATCTGATTTCGCCGATCTGCGGTGGGAGGGGCCGCTGGATCTTTGGGTGCCGCGGCAGGATGCGGCCCAGCAGCAGACGTTCGCCGCGCTGCGCGATCGGGTGGAGCTGACGCGGGCTGATGTGGCCGGCCTCGCGGCCCGGCGGGATCCGGTCTCGGCGGAGGCCGCGGCCTATATCACGGCCTCGTGGGCGGCAATCGATCGGGGTGGCGTGCGACCGCAGCTGCACGAGCGGCCCGTCGCAGCGACCCCGCAATTCGGTTCGACCCGCTACATCCAACGCGTGCCGTATCTCTACCAGGGCCAAACGCCCGATTGCGGCATCGTCAGCATGATGGACATCCTGCTGTTTCACGACAGCAACGGCTTCCCCGCACTCGTGAACGAGGCGGACCTCACCGGCCTGCGGTTGAGGCTCCGCACGCTCATGGAGTGGACCACTGACGGCACCTACGCGCACCTGCAGATGAGCGGCACGCGCACCTACCTCCAGGAGCGCGGGGTGAACGGCTTCACGTTTGCCTATCATGCACGCAGTAATTTTCGCGACGTCACTTCGACCAACATGGCCTTCAGCCAGTTTACCTCGGAGATCGATGCCGGGCGGCCCGTGCAGCTCAACCTCCAGAATTACCGCCGCACCAACGCCACCGACAACGACTACGGCGGGCACGCCGTGTGCGCCGTGGGCTACTTCGCGGGCACGGTCGGCGGCGTCACCAACACCACTTGGGCCATTATTCACGACAACTGGAAGGGCAGCTTCTCCGATCCCTATCAGAATCCGGATGAGCCCTACGTCGATTTTTCCCAAGTGGGCAGCTTCATCAAAATCATTCCGGCGGCGGTGGCTCCGACGGCCGCGAGCATCATCGTGATCGATGCGCCCACCAATGGTTCGACCGTGAACCTCGGCACCCCGGTAAATTTTATCGTGCGCGTGACCACGCCCGCGGGCGTCGGCGTGAGCAGCGTGTCGTTTCGCCTGGGCTCCACCATCCTCCGCACGGCGACGGCGCCCGACGCCAATCAGCCCGCGGGTCGGGTGGGCCTGACTTACACGACGGCGTGGACGCCCACCGCGGCGGGCACGTTTACGCTCACCGCGACCGGCGTGGATTCGCTCAACCGCGGGCTCCTCACCTCGGTCGATGTCGTGGTGCCGGCCGTCAATGCCGCGCCCGTCATTGGCTGGTCCTCGCCGCAATATGACAACATCCAGCTGCTCACCAACAACCCCGTCGATCTGTCGGTCACCGCGAGCGATGCGGACGGCAGCGTGACGAACGTGGAGTTCATTCTCCTCGGCTCGCCTGCGACGAGTCTCGGGCGCGTCACGCCCACGACCGGTGCCACGTTCACCACTCTCCGCGGGGTCAACTTCAGCACGGCGGGCGATGTCGTGTTGCGCGCCACCGCCACGGACAACCGCGGTGCGACCGCGAGCGTGGATCGCCGAATCCGGATCGTTGCGGCGGCGGCGGCGAGCAACGACTTCTTCGCGGGTGCGACCGTGATCGCGGCGGGGGGCGATGTCGTCACGACGACCACGACGCGAGCGACGCGTGAAACGGGCGAGCCGGCCCACGCGGCCAACACCGGCGGCCGTTCGCTCTGGTGGCGCTGGACGCCGCCCTCCGCCGGCACGGCCGTGATTGCCACGCGGGGCTCGAATTTCGACACCTTGCTTGCCGTTTACACCGGCACCGCGATCACGGCCCTCACGCCGGTCGCCGCCAATGACGACGACGATTTAGTCACCAGCTATGTGCGTTTCAACACCACGGCGGGCACGACCTACCTCATCGCCGTGGATGGCTTTAATGGCGAATCCGGCGATCTCACGCTCACGGTCCTGCACTCGTCGTCCGCCTCGGCCAACGACAACTTCGCCGCCCGTGCTCCGCTCATGGGCAGCTTGGCGAGCGCGACCGGCAACAACATTGTCGCCACGCGCGAGACCGGCGAACCCGTCCATGCCTCGCCGGGCGCTCGCTCGCTGTGGTGGACGTGGACCGCGCCCGACAGCGGCACACTCAATCTTTCCACGGCGGGCTCGACCTTCGACACACTCCTCGCGGTTTACACCGGCAGCGCGGTAGGCGCGCTCACCACCGTCGCCACCGATGACGACGGCGGACCCGATTATTCGTCGTCACTCTCGACACCCGTCACGCGCGGCGTCGCCTACCAGATCGCGGTCGATGGTTTCGACGGCGCGAATGGCCGCGTGCGCCTCGCGCTCGGCTTCCTCGCCGCGGGGGCGCGCCCGCTCAACGATGCGTTTGCCGCCCGCACCCCACTCTCCGGCAGCCCAGTGTCGATTGCCACGACGAGTGCGGGTGCGACGAAGGAAACGGGTGAGCCCAATCACGCCGGGTCGGCCGGCGGAGCCTCGCTCTGGTGGTCGTGGACGGCACCGGCCGACGGCACGATGACCCTCAGCACCGAGGGCAGCAATTTCGACACGGTGCTCGCCGTCTATACTGGCACATCGTTGGGCACGCTCAGCCTGCTCGCGGCCGACGATGACAGCGGCGAAAATGGCACGAGTCGCGTGGCGGCAAACGTGCGCAGCGGCACGACCTACCAAATCGCGGTCGATGGCTACAATCGCGCCGCGGGCGCGTTGCTGCTCTACCTCACGTTTTCCACGAACACCACGCCCACCGTCGCCTCGCGCACGCGGTTGATCAATGTCGCGACGCGCGGCCTCGCCGGCAGCGGCAGCTCCACGATGATCGCGGGCTTCAGCATCACGGGCTCGTCGGCGAAGTCCGTGTTGATCCGCGCGGTCGGACCGACTCTGCGTGGCTTCGGAATTGCGAACGCCCTCGCCGATCCCGTGCTCACGCTCTTTCGCGGCACGGCGCAGCTGTCGACCAACGACAACTGGGATGACAACGCGAGTCGTGCCCAAATCATCGACAAGTCCACCCAAGCGGGCGCTTTTGCTCTGAGTGTCGGCACCAAGGATGCCGTGATTCTCACCACGCTCTCACCCGGCAGCTACACCGCTCAAGTCTCGGCCGCGACCGGCACTTCGAGCGCGGGCGTGGCGCTCGTCGAAGTTTACGACGCCGATGTCGCCGCCGATGCCGATGCGACGGGCCGCCGCTTGATCAACCTCTCGACCCGCGGACAAGTCGGCACCGGGGGCGATGTTTTGATCGCGGGCCTGGTGGTCTCGGGCGCCGACAGCAAGCGTGCGCTCATCCGCGGCATCGGTCCCGCGCTCACCGGATTTGGCGTGGCGGGTGCGCTGGCCGATCCGTTGATCACGGTGCTGCGCGGCACCGCGACCGTCGCTGCGAATGACGACTGGTCGGTGCAGACGGGCAGCGCGACGGCGGCGGAAATTATCTCAGCGACTCAGCAGGCCGGCGGTTTTGCTCTCACCTCGGGCAGCTTCGATGCCGTGCTCCTGCTCACCCTCGCGCCCGGCGCCTACACGGTGCAACTCTCGGGCGTCGGTAACACGACGGGCGTTGGCCTGATCGAAGCCTACGAATTGCCGTAGCCCGCGGTGCTGTTCCGTGGCGCGATCGCGTTTCCGTTTGCGGAGCGCGGGGGCGGCGTCTAGCTCCTCCCGCCAATCCACCCATGCTCAAAGCCGTCGTCAAAACCATCGTGTTCCTCGCGATCCTTTTCGTGATGCTCTATGTGGGCATGAACAACACTCACGAGATCGATTTCCGTTTTCCCATCGCGGGCATCACGGAGAAAAAACCGATCCACGCCACGGCGGGCCTGATCTATTTTGCGATCTTTGCCGTGGGACTGCTGGCGGGCACGGTGTTGGCCGTCGGCAATGGCAAGGGCGGCGCGAAAAAAGGCGGCGGCAGGGACAAGTAACCGCGCGCCATGCTGCCCGCGGATGACGTTGCGGTGCCACCGGCCCGTTTTTTGCGGCCCGGCAGCGTGCGGGGGCGCGCGGGTTTTTTCCACGTGGGACAGGATGGGGCGGGTCGCTGGTGGCTCGCCAGTCCGGCGGGTGCGCCGTTCTACCTGCGTGGAGTGCATGGCGTGCGAGCGGCGCACGCGCCCGGTGCAGGTGCGTTGCCGCCCGATTCGCTGGCGCGGTTGCGGGACTGGGGTTTCAACACCATCGGCATTGGCCGGGGCGACGCGACGGGTCGCGATGACGGCTGGCCGTTTATCGCAACGGTGGAATTTGCGCCGGCTGGTCAGATCATTACGGGCAGCGGCCTGCGCCTGCCCGATGTGTTCGATCCGGAGTGGACCCGGCTCGCCGCGGAACGCGCCCTCGAAATTTGCCCGCCGCAGAAAGATTGTCGTGAACTGGTCGGGTGGGTGAGCGATGCGCACCTCGCTTGGGGGCTGCCGACGGCGGCGGGTCGTCCGTCTTTGCTGCAAGTTTGCCTGAGCCTGGAGCCGAGTTTTCCGGCGTATCATGCGGCCTGGGAATTTGCGTTGGCGCTCCACGCCGGCCGGCTCGACGCGTTGGCGCAGGCGTGGGAAGTGCCGCTGGCGAACAAGGAAGTCGTGCGCGAATTGACCCGCGTCGAACGCGGCCTGCGCACCCGCGGCTACCTGCGCGACGACGTGCGCTGGGCGCGGGAATTTGCCCGGCGCTATTTTGCGACGATCGCCCCGGCCATCCGCGCCGCCGATCCGAATCACCTCGTCCTGGGTTGTCGTTTCCGCACCGAGGTCGGTGCGGCGGTGCTCGGCGCGTGTATTTATCCGGCGGTCGATGTGGCGCTCCCGCACTGGGCGGAGCTGCCGGCGACCGGTGTGGCGCCGGTGCATCCGGTGTTGGCGGGCGAAGTCAGTTGGGTGGGCCCGGATTTTTTGCGGCCGCAGGCGGGCCCGCGGGCCAGCCGGCTCACCACGATCGAGCGCATGCTGCGGCGTGCGCGCCTCGCCCTCGATCGTGTGGCGCGCCATCCGGCGGTGGTCGGCTATGCGTGGGCGCGCTGGGAGGACGAGCCGGGCGAGCGTGCGCCGTTCGGCGGTGGGCTCATGCACCTCGACGGCACGGACGCGCCGGAACATACGGAACTGCTCGGCGCTTTCAACGCCCGCGCCGCGGACCTGCGTCCGGCTTCAGGCTGAGGCAGCGGGCGGCTTGGGCAGGAGCTTCGCGACGACGCCGAGCAGCACGGCAACGACGAGCGCGAGCACGCCCCAAAACAACACACCGCCGCGCGCCCCACCGAGCGCGTTCTTCGCCCAACCGTCGGACCGGGCTTTCTCCTCGGGGCCGAGAGCGGCGACGATCTTTTGGGCGGCGAGGATTTGCCCGGCCACGAGCGCGAGATCGTAGCGCGGCGCCGCGGCTTGGGCGTTGCCGTAGTAGAGCGCGACCGGCGCGGCATCGGTTTTGAAGAGCAGGCGCGCGACCCCGTGCGTGGCGGTCGCCGCGCTGAGCGCGATCGGCGGATTGTCGCCGTTGTCGGTTTCGACGAGCAACGTGGCGGTGGCGGGCGGAGCGTTGAACGAAAGTGTCAGCGGCTTCGTCTCGCCCGGCCTGTGACTCCATTCAGCGTTCGCCAGCGTGCGGTCATGGCGGTTGCCGCGGTCATCGGTCACGGTTTCTAACACGCGGAGGGAGCGTTGAAACAGCGCCGTCGGTGACGCGAGCGTGAGCCGCGTGAGCGGGAGGCCGGCCTGCGGCAGCGTAATTTCCCAGCGGCTCGCGCGCGGGCGCTGCGGGTCGTTGGCCGGCTTGAGCACGAGATCGAGCGAGTGCGACAGCGCGGGCCGCTCCAGCAGGTAGGGCACCTGCGCGCCGTCCCGCACGAGCCGCAAATCACCGAAGCCGGACTGGGCCCGCACGAGCACATCGAGATCGAGTTCGAGCTGTTGCACGCCGGCGGTTGCGACTTGGACGGCCTTGCGAAAACGCCACGGTGCGGGATCGAGTGCCGCACCGAGGAGCGTGGTGCCGGGCAAAGTTTCGGGGGTGCGGTAGCCGGGATTGGGCGTGAGTGGGCCGGGGGTGGGCGCGGACTTCACGACCTCGGCCCGGGGGCGAAGAACGGCGACGTCGTAGCGCGGCGAGCTGATGCGTTCGTGACCGCTGAGGAGAGCGTAGTCGCCGCCGGTGGCGGCGTCGAAATAGCATCGAACCTCGTGGCGCGTCACACGCACCTCTGTGACCGCGAGCGGTGGGCTGTCGCCGTTGGCGATGTGGAGGATCAGCTCGCGGGAAGGTGGGACGAAGCCGAGTTGGACGGTGGAGTGCCGCAGGCTCGCATCATTGTCGAATGCAACTTGGAAAATCGTGCCCGTGGCGAGCGTGCGCTCGACGGCGGTTCCCTCATTTAGTTCGCGAATCCCAACCGTAACACGCCGCGTGTAGAGTCGCTCGGGCGTCGCAAAATCGAGGGCGTTGAGCGGCACGTGCGCCGCGTCGAGCTCCAACGTAAGGACGGTTTCACCTGCGAATTCTTGGCGCTGTGCGATGCGCACTCCCAGAGGCAATGCCGCCGGTGAGGCTGCGGCGCGCGGGATGACGCTGACACCGGTGAACGGCACCGGCTTGGAGCGTTCGTCGTCCAGCGTGATCCGGACATACGCTGCGCTGACGCTGACAGCGAGTTGCTCAGCGCCAAATTGACGGAAGAGCGGCACCCCGTCCGCGACGAGGCGCCAAGTGTCGCCGTCAGGCGATGCTTCGATGCGCGCGCGCTTGATGAAATTGGGTGCGGGCGTTTCCAGCACCAGAGAGGGGCTCGTCTCGTCGCCGGTCGTGATGACAAGTTCCGTGGCCGTAGCGGTGAGCCTGCTGCGAAATGAACTCGCCCGGCCCGCTCTTGTCACGGCCGGCGTCACGCGCGTGAGCCCAAACGCCACCTCGCGTCCCGCTGGATCAAGCAATCGGAGATCCCCGTGGTCGGCGCGCGCGGCGTCGAGGGTCTCGGTCGGCACGGCGAAGGTCACGATCCCCGGAGCGTCAACGCGCAGAGCCTGACGATTTTTCCATTCGGCGAAGTCGGTCGCGCGGAGCGGGGTGAGCATCGCGGTCAAAGCCGCGAGCGCGATTAATTCACGGAGTTTAGGAAGATTTTTTATCATGGCCGGGCAGAAAGCGCTGGTAGGCGAACGAAGCGAGGATCGCGATGACGGCGACGGCGAGGAGCGCGCCGATGCGGTAGAGCGCCTCGAGGTGAGCGAGGTCATGGAAGAAGAGTTTCAGCAGCGCCACGCCGAGGAGCGCGAGCGCGGCGTAGCGGCCGGCGCGGATCACTTTGGCAAAGCTGACGAGCAAGAGTCCGAGGGCGAAGAGCGCCCACGCGATGGTGTAGGTCATGTCGCGGGCGAAATTGCCGGAGAACTCAAAGGCGAGCGCGCGCGTGCCGGGCGTGCTGAAGAAATCCGCAATCTCGATGTTGAGCAGGAGGAACGTGAGCACGGTGCCGAGCGTGCCGAGGAGCGCGGGGGCGTTGATGCCGAGCGTGCGCTCCCGCGGTGGGGCGAGCAGACGGGCGCCAGCGAAGAGCGCGGCGGCGACGAGCCCGTAGCTGTAGAGATACCAGTTGAAGATCGCGGCGCCACGCGGGTGATAGCCGAGCACCTCGGCGTTGAGCGCGAGTCGTGCAAACGCCGCGGCGAGCAGCACCACGCCGGTCGCCCGCAGCGCCGGATGCGGCACGCGGTGGAAAAACCAGAGCAGCGCCGCACCCTCCAGCGCCCAGCCCACGGTGATCCACTGGCGCTCGAATTGAATCGGGAAAATCAGCGTGACGAAAAACAACGCCACGCCCCCAAACCACGCGAGCTGGTTGAGCCGGGCGTGTTCATTGGCTGTCGGCGCGCGCAGAACCGCGATGAGGCTGGCGAGCGGCGGCAGCGCGAAGAGCAGGGGCAGCACGCCCATGAAGTCGTTCGGCTGCCAGCGTTCGATCAGTTGATAGACGAGGGGAAACTGCACGACGCCCGCGACCGCGGCGACCGCCCACGGCCCGGTGAGCGCCGCGAAGCGCGAACGAAACAGAAACGGAAAGAATGCGAACACCGCGTAGAAGCCGACAAACCAACCGAGCGCGAGCGCCGGTTCGGCGTCGGCCAGATGCCGCGCCCGCCACGCGTATTCGAGCGCCGCCAAGCCGGCGAGCGCGCACGCGGGCAACCACGCAATCGCGAGCAGGCGGGTGAGGCCGAGCGTCAGCACGATGAGGAGCAGCGCGAGGCCGAAGACCGGCGAGGGATTCGTCAGCGGCAGCCGCTGCGTCATCATCACCAGCAGCAGAAACGGCAGCAGCGCGGAAAACGCGGGAAGCTGCGCGCGCGCATCGCCGAAGATCGCGGTGGTTTTTTCCGTGGCCAGGGCGAGCCGCGAGCCGAGCTTGCGCGAGAGAAACATGCCCGCAGCGAAAAACATTAGCGCGAACCCGCCGACGACGAAGAGAAATTCGGTGGAAGCGCCCGCGGTGACCGTGCCGCGGAAAATCCACAGCCCGGTCGCACCGAGCGTGAGCACGAGCACGACGGCGACACCAACCAGCGAGGCCGTGACCAACGCGAGCCCGATGGCGATCAAGTCCACGAGGAGCACGCACGGCCAGAACGCGAGCGAGACGCTGTCGAGTTTCAGGAGCGGCCCGACCATCAGCAGCAGAGCCAGCGGGGGAAACAACTGGCTCCAGAAGGTCGGGGCTGCGCCGGATTTGTGCCGCTCCAGCAATAAGGGAAACGCCGTGTGGAGCGCCGCGTGCAGCAGGTAAAACGCGAGCGCCCACGGGAGTAGGTTCGCGGTGAGATGTGCGCCGGTCCACGCGGCGAGCAGCGCGAAGACGGCCAGGCCGGCCCCGAGGTGGAGCTTGGGCAGTTCCTCGTCGCACCACGCGAGCGCCAGCAGACAAAGATCGGCGGCGAAGATAAAAGCGAAGAGCAGGCCTGGTTGCGCACAGACCGAACCGTAGCCGAGGAACCGGGTGGCGAAGAGCAGCGCCACGACCGGAAACGCCACCGCGCAGATGCGAAAGGCGAGCGGAACGCGCGGGGCATTGGCATTCGTAGCACGGTCAGCCTGCCCGTGCTCATCCGGAGTCGCGGTCCGGCTGACCGCGCTACGGCCCAGCCGGCGTGCGACAAAATACGCCGCGAGAAACAGCGCACAGAACGCGAGGCACACGACCATCGCGGTCGGGGCTTTCGCCGCGGTGAGAAATTTCTCCGCCCACGCGAGCTGCATGAAAATCGTGCCGCCCGCGCCGAGCGGCAGCAGAAAATTCCAGCGCCGGTGCAGGGCCACTGCGATCAGACCGACGTTCAGCACCGCGAGGTAACCAAAGAGACCGGCGGGATTGTCCACGCCGGTTGAGAGCAGGACGGGCGTAAGGAAGCCGCCCAGGATGCCGAGCACCGCAATCACGCGCGCCTCGAGCCGCACCGCGAGCAGGAAGGCGGTCGCGGTGATCAGTGTCATCAGGAGAAACGTCGGCACGAGGCCGAAGAACGGAAAGTGGTAGTGCGCGTTGCACGCGAAGGTGACGCCGTAGAGCGACACGATGCCCGTCGCGATGAGCGTCTGCGCCGTGACATCGTAGCGCGCGCGGGGAATTTTCAACCCGCCGACGATGAGCCCGAGCGCGAAGAGATAGCCGATCACGACGCGCACCTCGGGCGGGATCAGGTTGTGATCGAAGGAATATTTGACGAAGAACGCCGCCGCGAGAAACGCCGCGAGTCCGCCGAGCCACGCAAAGAGTTTCGCGCCCATGAACTGCTCCCAATTGATCGCCGGGCGAGTCGGTGGCGGCGCCAGAGGCGGTGGAGAAGGCTTCGATTTCGTTTCCAGTTCCGGCGTG
>JANOAF010000472.1:0-2203 GCA_031411015.1 Opitutaceae bacterium
CAGGGAAAGTTCTCCACGCCGTCGCTGCGAAACGTCGCCCTAACAGCCCCCTACATGCACGACGGCCGCTTCGCCACGCTGGAGGACGTCGTCGCGCACTACGACCACGGCGTTCAGCGCGCGGCGAATCTCGATCCCAACCTTGCGAAGCATCCGGACGCAGGCCTCGAACTTTCCCCCGCCGATCAGCGCGCGCTCGTGGCTTTTTTGCGCGCGCTAACGGATCTGAAACCGTGAACAGGGAGCGCGGCCTCGCTTTACTGAGTCGACGGATGCACCTCACGGCCGGACGGCGCGCCACTTGGCTGGCGCCATGCTCCGGGCTCGTTCCTCCAGGCGACGCCATGCTGCGGCCAGTGCCCAGCCCGCCAGCCACGCCGACGGAGGCAACAACGGCAGCACGTAGCGAGGCCACGCAAAGGGCAGCCACAGGGTGACCCCGGCGAGCGCGAGCACCCACCAGCAAACGGCGAACCGCACGCCCCGATCGTGCCAGCGCCGGATCGCGCACCAGCCGACAATGCCCAGCATGACGACAAAAAATTCACGGCCGTAGAACGCCATCGCACCGATGGCGTCGAGCCTACCCCAGACCCCGGTTGGAGGCGGGTCGCGCAAATCGACCTGCACCGATTCGGTGTAGCGGTGCTCCGCCACCGTCGCCCACAGGCCCCCGGGAAAGTCCTGCCAGATCGCCGGATTGATCGCGACGAAGACCACCAAGCCCGTCGCAAGCACCACGAGCCCGTGCGCGCCGGCCCAGACGGCCGCACGGACCGCGCCCTCGCGCCCACGCTGCACCAGCGTCAGCGCCACCATCGCGCCCGCGAGGAGCACGAGCACAAGGGCGTTCATCTTGGCCCCGCAGGCCAGACCGAGCAGCGCCCCGGCCAGTAGCGAGGCGCGGAGCCCCGCCACCAACGTGGGCGGCGCAGGGTCAGTGAAACGCCGATACCAGCCAAAGACCCCCCACGCCGCCACGATGGCAAACATGAGCGCAATCGTGTCGGACATGGCGTGGCTGGCGGCCGCCGCGGCGACCGGATGCAGCAAGCTCAACTGGCTCGCGATCAGGCCGGCCAGGCGATTGCCCGCCGCCCAGCCGAGCGCAAACAAGGCGAGGCTGCCGAGCACCGCGCAGACGAGCACGGTGTTGCGCCCGGCGGCCACGACGGCGCGCGGAAGCGGCGCCCGTTTGCCCTCGAGCACCTGCTCGCGGAAAGCGGGGCCGCTGGCGCGCACGACCTCCGCCCTCTTTTCCTCGCCCGCGTTGACGGGCTGGACGGAGGGATTTTTTTCCCAACGCAGCCACTTCAGGTAGAAATAACCCAGGCTCTCAATCGACGAGACGCGATGGCCCGCGGCGGCGAGCCCGAGTCCGATGACATATTTCGCCATGGGTGGGTTTTCCCGCGCCGGGAGCCAACGCCAAGCCTCGTGCCGCCAGTCCCGCTGCACAAACGCGAGATCGTAGTAGTAGGCCGAACCGATCCAATAGACCTCATCTTGGTCCAGCAACGGATCGTCGGTCTGCTGCGCTACCCATCCGATCGACCCGACTGCCCACGCCACGACGAAGCAAAGGGTCAGCAGCACGGATTTGCGCATCGGGCGATACAACGGCGAAGCGGGAGGGGCTCCATCCTATTTTGCCGGGTTCCGTTGGATGCTTCCTGCCAACCGCGCCCAGACCGTTGCGGCCATGACACCGGAATTCCCCCGAGCCTCCTCGATCTCCACGCGTCTCGCGGCCACAGCCAATGCTCCAATTGCGGCACCACGCGCGGCAGATTAAAATCTCTGGGAGTCCACTTGGCCACCGCCCACATCGCATTTTTTTCGACCCGGGATCATGCCTTCCCAGCTCCCGGTGAGGAAACCGAGGGCGGTCGCGAGGAGTTCTCGGCGAATCGCACCCTTGGACAGATCAGTCGGTCGGTGCGCCACCGCCGCCGGTATCATGGAGCGCGCTGAATTTTTCAGGACAAACAACGCGAGTTCGTGATCGGCGATACGCAGCTCGGCCCGGTGGGTCACCAACCGCTCCCGCAAGGCGCGGTGCCTCAATGCCCGCCGTCGAGATCGCCGGGCTGGAGCAGGGGGGCGAACGTCGCCTTGGTCGCGGCTTTCATGTAGGCTTCCAGCGCGGTAATGGTTCCGTCCTTCACGCGGGCCATGAGACTGTTGTCCATCGTGATCATGC
>JANOAF010000473.1:0-3010 GCA_031411015.1 Opitutaceae bacterium
GAAGGAACAGATCCAGTCGCTGGGCGCCAAGGCCGTGTTCGTAGAGAGCGTGGCTGGCATCGAGGGTGAGGGCGCGGGCGGCTATGCCACCGAGATGTCGCCCGAATACCAGGCCGCGCAGGCCGAACTGGTCAGCAGCCATATCGCCAAGCAGGACCTGGTTATCACCACAGCGCTGATCCCCGGCCGCGCCGCGCCGCGCCTGATCACCGACGCCCAGATCGCCACCATGCGCGCCGGATCGGTCGTGTTCGACCTCGCCGTGGCGCAAGGCGGCAATGTGGAAGGCAGCGTACCCGATCAGGTGGTGACGCGCCACGGCGTGCACATCATGGGCTATTCAAACACCCCCGCGCACCTGCCCGCGGATGCCAGCGCCCTGTTCAGCCGCAACCACTACAACTTCCTCTCCGCCTTCTGGGACAAGGAGGCGGGCCGACCCGTGCTGGACGAGGAAATCGGCAATGCCGTGCGGCTGACGCAGGGTGGGGCCATCGTCAACGAGAGGCTCAAGGGGTAATCCATGACCAAGCTGATCTACGCACTCGCCGCCAGTGCTCTGGCCTGCACTGCATGCACCACGATGCCCGTTCAGGCGCAGAGCCACGGCGCGCTGGAGTTCAGTCCGTTCATGGTGGCCATCTCGGTGAATGATATCGAGGCGGAGACGGCGTTTTACACCCGCGTGCTCGATTTTGTGGTCGAGAAGGACGCTTCGATGCGCGACGGCGCGGTGCAATTCCGCTGGCTGACTAACGGCACGCAGCGGATCGAGCTAGTCAAGGCGGCTGGCTCCACCGCAGGCACTCCGCATCCCGCGCCTCCGGCCCATGCGGGCGTGCGCGGGTTCACCCACGTGACGCTGCAAACCGACGACATCGCCGCCGTCCGCGCCGAGCTCGCCACGCGCGGAGCGACGATTGCAATGGAACCGACCGACGTGGCCGCGCTAGGCATCCGCGTGATGTACCTGACCGACCCCGAAGGCAATGCCGTGGAAGTCGCGCAGGTTGTGGGGGGGTGAGGGGAATTAGGGCCTTCAATCCAATCTGGCTGATGGGCTCTTCATGGCGATGACGGGGCTTTCACAAGCCGTCTCGGCCCAATCACTGGCGATCGATTGGGTCGTTTCCGATGCGCAACTCGAAGCTTCGACAGTCGAACACGCTTTCGACCATCAGGTTCGCTGGGATTTCCTTATCGGTGTGAGCGGACTGGTGCGTGCGAACGCCGATGTAATCGGCGAACAAGGCGAACGTCTCGCGCCAGAGGGGACTCTCTTTTACGCCATGCGGGCCACGTACAAGACATACTGCTCGCTAGCGGCTTCCGGTGGCCGGGATTATCGATCTCGCAGGTAGCGAATTTGCCTCATAGATAATGAGAACGATGGGACATTCGATAGATATGCCGTGGGCGAATACCGGCAAACGCTTGAGCAAGCAGTTCAACTCGAAGATTACGGCGAATTGCTGATTGTAGAGGCCGAACAGGTCAGATCGGCACAAGACGCGCGCACATTGGACGGGACAATGTACGTAACCTTTCAGTTTGAGCGTCAGATGGCCATGCAACTCTTCATCGATGGCAGAAGTTACAATCGCCTTTGTAATCTTCAAAATCAGGCCGTTTCCGAAGACGATTCGGTAAGGTTCGAGTGCGGAGTTCCGGGGCTGATCATCGGCGTGCAGAACATGTCTTTGGAGCGGAAGTCCCGCAGGGTTGATCTGCAAATTCCGACCAGCCGGTTCTCACTCGTGTTTGAGCGCCTCACCGGCGTGTCGTTTTTCTGAACGGCGCCACAAGAGATTTGTTTGGTTAAACTGCGACCAACCGGCTCGCTTAGATTAATTAGGTGAAATATATGGACTTCATCTCAATCCTCTCCATCTTCGTGATGGCCTGCTTTGTGGGCTATTACGTCGTCTGGTCGGTCACCCCGGCGCTGCACACGCCGTTGATGGCGGTGACCAATGCGATCAGTTCGGTGATCATCGTGGGTGCGCTGGTGGCGGCGGCTGCTTCGGGTAGTCCGGCGGCCAAGTGGTTGGGGCTGCTGGGTGTGGTGCTGGCGAGCGTCAACATCTTTGGCGGCTTTGCCGTGACCGCGCGGATGCTGGCGATGTACAAGAAGAAGGAGAAGAAGTGATGGAACACGCTTCTTCCCCGCCCTGGGCCATGCTCGCCTACCTCGTTTCGGGCGTCCTGTTCATCCTGGCGCTGCGCGGCCTGTCGCACCCGACCACTAGCCGTGCGGGCAACCGCTATGGCATGGTGGGCATGCTGATTGCGGTGGTGACGACGCTGGTGACGCATGTGCCGGTTTTCGACCAGCCAAACGATTTGCCCAATATCTATGAAACGTCGGTCAAGTACGACACGTTTTCTCTTCTGGAGATACTGGCCGCCATCGCCATCGGCGCGACTATCGGCCTCACCACCGCACGCAAGATCAAAATGACCGACATGCCGCAACTGGTGGCGGCTTTCCACAGCCTTGTGGGCCTTGCTGCCGTGCTCGTCGGCTGGGCGGCTTATTTGAACCCCGAGGCCTTCGGCATTCTAATTCAGGTGCCGGCGGAGAATCTGCTGGATGCAGTTACCGGCACTGTTCCAGCAACTCAGCAATACATCAGTGTCATCAACCCGGTCAGCCGCGTCGAGGCGGGGCTTGGTATCGCCATCGGTGCGATCACTTTCTCCGGCTCGGTCATCGCCTTCCTCAAGCTGGCGGGCATGATGAGTGGCGCGCCGATCATGCTGCCGGGTCGCCATGTGATCAATATTGGCCTGCTGGTCGCCATCCTCGGCCTCACCGCTTACTTCACGATGGACCAGAGCCTGTGGGTGATCGCCATCATCACCATTCTCGCCTTCATCATCGGCTTCCTGCTGATCATCCCCATCGGCGGGGCGGACATGCCGGTGGTGGTCTCGATGCTCAATTCCTATTCGGGCTGGGCGGCGGCGGCGATGGGCTTCACGCTGCACAACAGCGCGATGATCATCA
>JANOAF010000474.1:0-2998 GCA_031411015.1 Opitutaceae bacterium
GCCGCCGCCGCCAGCGCCGTGCGCGCGGTGATCGAGGTCAAGGTCACGCCGGAGCGCGGGGGCGGGTTCAACCGCTTTGCCGAGCGCATCGCGCGATTCGACGAGGTCGAGTCGTGCTACCTGATGTCGGGCGGCTACGATCTCTTGGTTTTCGTGCGCGGCGGCTCGCTCCAGAAGGTGGCGAGCTTTGTGTCGGAGAAACTCTCGACCATCGAGGGCGTGCTCTCGACCTCCACGCACTTCATGCTGCGCTGCTACAAGGAGCAGGGTTTCCTGCTCGAGGGCGGCGAGGCGCAAAGCTCCCGACTCAACGTCGCGCCCTGAGCGCCCACGCACCATGAGCAACAACACCGACCCCAAGCGCTGGGTGGCGGGCCACGTGGCCGCGCTTCCGAAAAGCGGCATCCGCGACTTCTTCGAGCTCGTCGCAAAAATGAAAGGCCAGGACGTGATCTCGCTCGGCGTAGGCGAGCCCGATTTCGTCACGCCGTGGCACATCCGCGAGGCCGCGATCTTCGCGCTCGAGCGCGGGAAAACTTACTACACATCGAACCTCGGTCTCATCGAGTTGCGCCGCGCCATCGCGGGCTACGTCGAGGAGCACTTCAACGTCACCTACCGGCCCGACGACCAGATCATCGTGACTGTCGGCGTGAGCGAGGCGCTCGACCTCGCGTGCCGCGCGTTCGTGAATCCCGGCGACAAGGTGATGTTCCACCAGCCGTGCTACGTGTCCTACTCGCCGAGTGTCACGCTCGTGCACGGGGAGGCGATTGCCGTGCCGACCTACGCGAAGGACAACTTTGCCCTCACCGCCGAAGCCCTGCGGGCCGCGTGGCAACCGGGCGCGAAAATCCTGATGTTGAATCTCCCGTGCAATCCCACGGGCGGCACCTGCGATCGCACGCAACTGGAGCAAATCGCGGCGTTTTGCCGCGAAAAGGACCTCCTCGTGATGAGCGACGAGATCTACTCGGAACTCACGTTCGATGGCACGCACACGAGCATCGCGAGCCTGCCCGGCATGGCCGAGCGCACGATTTTTCTCCACGGTTTCTCGAAGGCGTTCGCGATGACCGGCTGGCGCATCGGCTACGCCTGCGGCCCGGCTCCGTTGATCGATGCGATGATGAAAGTGCACCAATACACCATGCTGTGCGCCTCGATCATCGCCCAGGAAGCCGCCCTCGAGGCCCTGAAACACGGATGGGACAGCGTGCTCAAGATGCGCGAGCAGTATCACCGCCGCCGCGATCTGATCGTGCGCCGCTTCAACGAAATCGGCCTGACCTGTCACTCGCCACGCGGATCCTTTTACGCGTTCCCCAGCGTCAAGGCCACCGGGCTCACCGAGAAGGAATTCGCGACCGGCCTGCTCACCACCCAAAAAGTCGCCGTCGTCCCCGGCAGCGCTTTCGGCGAAAACGGCATCGGCCATGTCCGCGCGTGTTTTGCGACGGCTTACGACCAAATCATCGAAGCCTGCGACCGCGCCGAGCGGTTCGTGCAGTCGGTCAAAAAGTAAATTCAGCCTGTGACGCCGGGAGGGGCCGGAGGGAATGTTCTTCTCTTCCCGGCCTTCCCGGCGTTTCTATACACCATTATGTCACGCACTGTCGCCATCGTCGGCCGACCCAATGTCGGCAAGAGCCGCCTCTTCAACCGGCTCGCCAAGCGACGCATTTCCATCGTCCACGACCAGCCGGGCGTCACCCGGGATGTCATCTCCGCCGAGATTCGCGACGGAGACTACACGCTGCTCGACACGGGCGGCATCGGTTACAAGGGCATCGATACGCCCGCGGCCCTCACGGCCGCGTCCGAACAGCAGGTGGATTTCGCCATCGCGACCGCCTCGCTCATCCTGTTCGTGATCGACGGGCTGTCCGGTCTGTCGTCGCTCGACGAGAAGATCGCGGCCATGCTGCGCAAGAGTAAGAAGAAGGTGCGCCTCGTGATCAACAAGGCCGACTTCGATGACGACAAGATCCAGCTCTCCGAGGCGTATCGGCTCGGGCTGGGCGAACCGCTCCGCGTCTCGGCCGAACACGGCCGCGGCGAGGGCGAACTGCGCGACGCGATTATCGACGCGCTGGGACCGGTCGAGGTCGAGGGCGACGCCGTCCGCGATCCGTCGCAGGCGCTGACGGTCTGCTTCATCGGGCGGCCCAATGTCGGCAAATCTTCGCTGAGCAACAATCTCCTCAAGAGCGACCGTCTGATCGTGAGCCCGGTGCCCGGCACGACGCGCGACTCGGTTGAACTCGGATTCGAGTTCGAGGGCCGCGACGGCAAAAAATACCCATTCCGCCTGATCGACACGGCCGGCATCAAGGCCGCCACGAAGCTCGCGTCGCCGGTTGAATATTTTTCCCGCCTCCGCTCGCTCGACGCCATCAAGAACACCGACGTCGTCTTCCTCGTGCTCGACGCGATGGACGGCGTGACGCAGCAGGACAAGGCCATCGCCGGCGAGGCGATCAAGGAAAAGAAACCCATCGTCGTCGTCGTCAACAAGTGGGATCTCGTGAAGGAGGCCTTCAAGCGCCAGGGCGGTTTCGCTCCCTACAAGAGCGAGCGCGACTACCGCGAAAAATATGAGAAGGCCCTGTTCGAGAAACTTTATTTCACGCCCGGGTCACCGCTGATCTACGTCTCGGCGCTCAGCGGCTACGAGGTGGACCGCATGCTCAACGCGGCGGTGAAGCTCAACCGGATGCTTGATACGAAGATTTCGACGGCGAAGCTCAACAAGGTGATCGGTTACCTGTCCGAGCGCACTCCGCCCCCGGCGGTCGGCGGCAAACGCTTCCGCGTTTACTACGTCACGCAGACGGGCACGCGCCCGTTCCGCATGAAAATCTTCTGCAACCGGGGGGAGAAGCTCACGGAGCAGTATCGGCGCTACCTCGAAGCGGGCCTCGTCGAAGAGTTCGGCCTGCAGGGGTGTCCGATCTATTTCGATCTCGTCGGCAAAGAAAAGGCCGAGCCCGGCACT
>JANOAF010000475.1:0-7631 GCA_031411015.1 Opitutaceae bacterium
GGCGCGCCCCCGTGGCCCCGCGTGTTCGCGAGGTCCACGTGGTTGGCCGCGAGGTTTTCCGGGAAGCGCCCGAAGGGCTCGGCGAGTTCACTGCGGCCCGTGAGTTGTTCGCGGACCTCGCCCGGCTTCAGTTACGGGCCAGTGCGGCAGGAAATACTCACAAGGTGAACAAGCGCCGATGAGGGGTAGCCTTGCAGGAGCGGACCGTTGAGGTCGGATTCCTTCCGACTGCGGGGTTGGAAAGTAGGGCGGGTCTGTGCCCCGCCCCTCCCGCGTTCAGTGTTCAGAGCCAAGCGCGGTCATAGACCCGCCCGACTTATTCTACTTCCCCGCGGAGTAATCCGCGTAGCGCTCGGCGACCTTGGCCGCCTTCTCGTCGCCCATGTGGAAATAGAAACGGTAGCGGAGCGTCAGCGTGCCGCCCGCGGGAATCGTGTAGTCGCCCTTGCCCGGCGGGTGTTTCGCCGCGACTTCGAAATCTTTTTGCCCAAATGGATTCGCCGTGAAGAGGCCGTAGTCGCGCGCCATCCACCACGTCGGGTGGCGGACATTCTGCGGATGATCGAAGATCGCGATTCCGTAGGTCTTGCCGTTGCGCTCGGCAAAGGTGTCGCACCACGCGGCACGCGTGCCCCACGCCGCCGCGTCCCGCAGACCCGTGGCCATGACGTAGTGGCCGGCACCGGGCACATCCTTCTTCTGATATTTGTGCGGCAGCGTCATCCACTGCGCGACGCGGATGGCCATTGTGCCATCCTTGTTGTCGCCCATCACGAGCGGCGCATCAGCCAGCGCCTTGATCGCGACCTCGTAGTCGATCGTCCGCGTGTCGCCGGCACCACGAAAACGCATCGTCGTCTCGTCGGTGGCGATGAGCTTGCCATCGGGATCGACCCAGCGGTTGCGCACCCGGATCACCCCGGCGGCGCCGTCCTTCGTTTCCATGAAACCGTCATGCACCGTGCGGCCCTTGGGAAATTTGGTGCCGGCGGTGCCTTCGTTCCAGAAGTCGACCTTGTTCACGTCGCTGTGCGCAAACATCAGCGCGCGGTGGTGCGGATGATCGGTCTCCTCGCCTTCCGTCTGTTTCATCGGAAAGTCGCGCACAAGCGAGGTGCCATCGGCCGCGAGCACCGGGTAGCAATAGGGCCGCGTGGCACCCTTGTAGAAATATTCGGTGAAGAGTTTGCCGCCAATCTCGACGCGCACGCGGTCGTCGAGCGTGGTGAGTTTCACATTGGAGTCGGCCGCGCACGCCCCCGTGGCGAACGTGAACGAGGCGAGGAGGAGGCGAAGGACAGTTTTCATGGGGAAATATTTTTGAGTGAGTTCAGCTCTTGGGTGTGAGCGGCGTGTAGTAGTAGATGACGATATAGATGCAGGGCGTCTCGCCCGCGTTGCGCAGACGAGTGACGGCGTTGGCGGCAAAAAATAGAACCGAGCCCGGTCCTACCGTCTGCAGCTTGCCGTCGAGATGCACTTCGACCGCGCCGTCTTTCACGACGAGCACTTCCTCTTGGAGATGCTTGCGCGGCTCACCGGAATTCTGGCCGGGATTGAGCGTCGTGATGTGGCTGTGGAGTTTGTCGAGCGTCGTCGTCGGACCGTCGAACAGGTCGCGGCGCACGCCGTTGGCCGTGGGCTTAGGCTCCAATGTCGTCCAATCGTAGATTTTCGAAGGCAGCTTGGCCGTCGAAGCCGGAGCCTTGGCGGAGTCGGCGGCAGACATGACCGCAACCGTGCAGATGGCCGCGAGCGCAGCGAGACGAATGGAGGGTTTCATAGAGGAGGCATGGGGGAAAGCCAAGGGCGCGTTAGCCAAGAAACCCAGGGCCGTCGGTATAGGCGAGCTTGCCTTCACCGCCGAGCTTCACGGCAATCGCGGGGCGCGCCCGACGGCTCGGCCGCGAATGCCGCGCCGAGCGAAACGACCGCCGCGAGCAGCGCCCGCGCACTCATCGGTTTTGCTTCGACCACGCCTGGAATTCCTCCAGCGCGCGCGTGGGCCACGTGCCATACCACGCGTAGCCGTTGCGCCGTTCCGACGAGAGCTCCGCGACCGCGTAGTGCACCGTGCGGTCGCGGTCGCCGAAGATCGGTTGTTCGGTGCCAATCTCATACATGCGCGCCCAGAGGGGCGGCGCGCCGGGACGGTCGACGAGCTTGCCCGCGCCGCTCGCTCGGCTCCACGCAAGATCGAGCTGCGCCGTTTTCTCCAACCACTCCGCCGCGCCTTTGATGGAAGCGACGATTTCGGCGGAAGGTTTCGGGATCGACATCAGGAAACGCAACGTTGACGCGCTCTCGTTGGTGCACGCGGCGGTCGGCTCGAAGTTGCGCGCGGCACAGGGCTTCAGTGTCAGCGCGTCGTGTTGTTGGCACCAGACATTGGGCCGGCCCGCGGCGTCTTTCAGCTGCGTCGCGAGAATGCAACGGATGCCACGTCTCACCCGCGGAGCGCAGTCGGCGCGCAGTTCGGCCGGCACGAAGGCAAACTCCGGCTTCCCTTCGCCGATGTCGCGCATCAGCTCCAGCGCCTGCACCATCGCATCGTCGTTAAACGTGATCGCGTCGTGGTAGCCGCCGGCAAGCGGGTAGATTTGCGGGAAGCCGCCGTGGGGATATTGCGAGGCCATCACGTAGCGCAGCCCGCGCACGAAGGACTCGCGCCACTTCGCGGCACTCGCAGCATCCGCCGTCGCGCTGGCCGCGAGCGCGAGAAAGCGTATTTCCCAAGTGGTCGCGTCATTATCGAGCGTGCCGCCGCTCCACACATCCGCGACGCCGGATTTCTCCGCGATCAGTTTGGTGTAGTCGTTGCCCTTCGTCCAACCGCCAGCCTTCGATTGGTAGCCGACCACGCCATCCGCGATCGCGCGCGCGGCCTCTCCCGCATACCAGTCCTTCGCGGCGTTGAGCTGGAGACCGCGGCTGTGTTTGCCGGGGATACCCGCACCCTCGAGGTTCTGCGTGCTCGGCGTGACAAACGTCTCGCGCTTCGGCAGGGCCGCCGCGACCTGCTGCGAACGCTCCCAATAGGCGCGCCACGCCGGTTGATCCGCGGCGGGCAACGCTGCGATGCGCTCGGGCGTGACGGGCAGAAACTGCGGCTCGCTCGGCCACGGATGCGGCGGTGGCCCGGCGGCGAAACCGACCGCCGCAGTCACAATGATCGCAGCGAAACATCCGAGCGGACGGACACGGGGTGAGGAGATCATGGGGATTTTCGGGAACAGGGAAGACGCAATGGGCGCGCTTTCGATGCGGCGAGCCCCGCGGCGGAGGACGGTCCGAAAACCCTCCACTCCGCTCTCGCCACCCGGCGCGCCGTTTCTACGTTCACGCGCATGAACCCGCCCCTGTTCCGTTTCGCCCGCGCACTCGTCGTTTGCCTTGCGCTCCTCGCTGGCCTTCGGGCGGCGACGCCCGCGCGCCCCAACATCGTCTTCATCTTCGCCGACGATCTCGGTTACAGCGATCTCGGGTGCTATGGCGCGAAGGATATTCGCACGCCGAACATCGACCGGCTCGCGGCCGAGGGCTCGCGCTTCACGAGTTTCTACGTGGCCCAGGCGGTCTGCACCGCGTCACGGGCGGCGTTGTTCACCGGCAGCTACGCGAATCGCGTGAGCATGAGCGGCGCGCTCAACCACACGAGCACGGTCGGCCTCCACGTGCGCGAGCGGCTGCTCTCGCAGGTGCTCAAGGACCAGGGCTACGCGACCGGTGCATTCGGCAAATGGCACCTCGGCCACCATCCGCAGTTTCTGCCGACGCGCCGCGGCTTCGACGAGTGGCTCGGCATCCCCTATTCCAACGACAACGGCCCGCTCCATCCCATCACGAAGGGCATCCCCGCGCTGCCGCTCTATAAAAACGAGGACGTGATCGAAATCGATCCCGACCAGTCGCAGTTCACCGCGCGCCTCACCGCGGCGGCCGTTTCGTTCATCGACCGCAACCACGACAAACCGTTTTTCCTCTACGTGCCGCACGTCATGCCGCACGTGCCGATCTTTGCCTCGGCTAAATTCAAGGGCACGAGCCAGCGCGGGCTTTACGGCGACGTCGTGCAGGAGCTCGACTGGGGCGTCGGCGAAATCATGACCGCGCTCAAGCGCCACGGCCTCGACAAAAACACGCTCGTGATTTTCTCCAGCGACAACGGCCCGTTCCTCTCCTACGGCGAACACGCCGGCTACGCAAAACCGCTGCGCGAGGGGAAACTCACCACGTTCGAGGGCGGGATGCGCACGCCGTGCCTTGTCCGCTGGCCGGGCCGCGTGCCCGCCGGGCGCGTGAGCGACGAGCCCTTTTCCACGATGGATCTCAACGTGACGTTCACGCGCCTCGCCGGCGGCACGCCCGCCAATGTGAAGCTCGATGGCACCGACATGCTCCCGCTCCTCACCGGCCAGCCCGGCGCGAAGGGTCGCGAGGAATTCTGGTTCTACTCCGGCGAGGAACTGCACGCCGTGCGCCTCGGCGATTGGAAGCTCCACGTGCCGCATGAATATCTCACCGTCGCCGCCGAGCCCGGCCGCGTCGGCAAGCCGTCCAACTACGCCAACATGAAACCCGACTCGATCGAGAACTCGGGTATCCGCGGCATCGCAAGCCGCCACGGCTACCGATTCGAGAAAACTGAAATCGCGCTCTACAACGTCCGCGCGGATCCCACCGAGACCGTCAACGTCGCCACGCAGCACCCGGACATCGTAACGCGCTTGCAAGCGCGCATCGCAGCCGCGCGCGCCGATCTCGGCGACAGCATTACGGGCGCAAAAGGCGCAAACGTCCGCCCCGCCGGCGATATCCGCGCCGCGCTGCCCGTCGGCGTGAAGCGCGTCGCCAACCAAGAATACGCGATGACCCCGCAGGGCGGACAGCTCCTCGATTTATATCTACCGGAGAAATCCCCCGCGAAACCGCTGCCCGTGTTGCTTTGGATTCACGGCGGCGGCTGGAACAAGGGCACGAAGGAAGCCTGTCCATTCATTTGGCTCGTCACCGAAGGCCACGCCGTCGTGAGCATAGACTACCGCTTGAGTTACGCCGCGAAGTGGCCCGCGCAGCTCGATGACGCGCGCGCCGCCATCCGCTGGCTGCGGACCAATGCCGCGCGCTTCAACCTCGATCCCGCGCGCCTCGCGGTCTCCGGCGGCTCGGCCGGTGGCCACATCGCCGCGGTGCTCGGCACGATCGCCGCGCCGGCCGACGAAAAAATCTCGAGCCGCGCCACCGCGGTGCTCGATCTCTACGGCCCGAGCGATTTGCTGACGATGCCGCCGAACGTCCCCGGGCCCGGCAAGACCGAAGCCGATCTCGCGAAGGCCAACGGCGCGCAACTCCTTGGCGGCATCGTGCGCGACCGGCCCGAACTCGCGCGGCAGGCGAGCGCGCTGCACCACGTGTCGAAAGACGACCCGCCGTTCCTAATTTTGCACGGCGACAAGGACCCGCAGGTGCCGCTCGACCAAAGCCAACGCCTGCACGCGAAACTCAAGGAAACCGGCGTGCCCTCCGAGCTGATCGTGCTCCCCGGCGCCGGCCACGGCGGAAAGGAATTCTCGACCGATGAGGTGAAGGAAAAAATCCGGGCGTTTCTCACGCGCACGCTGAAGTAGGGTCGCGCGAAATTGGTTTCAGTTGTAGGGCGGGGTCTCCGAACCCCGCCGGGATTGCCTTCGCCGTCAGGCTGCAGCGTCACAAAGTATAACAAACCGGCCGTTGGCCGGGCATCTACAGGTGAAAAGCGCCGGGCGATTGGTATGACATACCGCCCTACAACAACCCACAACCGATCAGGAATCCCCCCCGGCCCAGAACGTTAGATCGGCGGAGGCCGGCGGGGCGGAATTCGCGTTGGCGCCGAATCCGATCAGAAACACGGCGCCAAGTCGCTTCACTTCCGCAACGTCAGCGTGACTTGCCGCATATCCATCACGGATTTTCCGGGGATCTGCGTCGCTCGCAAAGTAAGTTGGCCGCGGCCTTTTTCAAGACGGACGGTGCCGAGTTGGAGAAGGTGGAATTCCTTCATCTGCGATTCGCCGGCGGGGCGCGGTAGCGTGTCTTGGTTGGTGTAGAGCGGTGGGTCCCAGCCGGGAGACACTTTGCCGACGAGTTTCGCGCTATTGAAACTCAGCTCGATCGTCGAGCCGGCGTCGGGCACGGGGCAGGTGTAGTCGATGGCGACGTCGTAGGTGCCGGTGGTGTTGACCTCGACGTCCCACGTGATCGCGTCGGTGGAGCTCGTCCAATTCACGAAGTAGGAGCTGTTGGGTGCGTTGGCGCTGCGGCGAATCGTGCCGTGCGCGATGCCGTCGCGCGCAGGCAACGGGGTCATGGGGAACTCGGCGTAGCCGACCGGATAGGGACGGTCGTCCGGAGGAAGGCCTAGGTTGCCACCGGCCTTCTTCTTGCCCTTGGCGTTTTTCGCGTCGCCCGCCTTCGCCGAGGCTTCGGCGAGGTCCGCGGTGGCGGCGGAACCGAGCACATCCCTGCGCCAAGCGACGACCGCCCCGGAAAGCTTTTTCGCGACCTCGGGTTTGTCCGCGGCCACGTCGCGCTGCTGGCCGGGGTCAGCGAGCATGTCGTAGAGGGCGCCGCGGTTGTCGAGCCGGTAGCCTTGGGTGCGCACGCTCACGTTGCCGTTTTGGTGCGAGAAGATCATTCGGTCGGGCCACGCGCCGCCGCCAGCGCCAAGGAGGAGCGGCGAGAGATCCTTCCCATCGAGCGGCTTCGGGCCCGGCAGGGCGACGCCGGCGAATTTCGTGAGCGTGGGGAGGAGATCGATCGCGCCGGCGATTTCTCGAACGGTGGAGCCGGGTTTGATCTTACCGGGCCAGCGGATGAAAAACGGCGCGCGCACGCCGCCTTCCTCGGTGCTGCCCTTGCGACCCTTCATGCCGCCGTTGTAGCGGAAGCTGTTCGGGCCATTGTCGGAAAAATAAATGACGATGGTGTTGTCGGCGAGTTTGAGTTCGTCGAGGCGGCGCAGGACGCGCGCGACGTTGTCATCGAGGTTCTCCGCCATCGCGAGGACGCAGCGGGTGATGTCCACCGTCTCGTCGGCGCCGTCGGGGCCGCGCTGGGTGATCGGCTTGTCCTTGAAGCGCTGCCAGTATTTCTCCGGCACAGCGAAGGGCGAGTGAGGGGTGTTGTAGGGCACGTAGCAGAGAAACGGACGCTCGCGGTTTTTATCGATGAACGCGATCGCCTTGCTGGTGAGATCGTCGGCGATGAAGCCTTCGCCGCGCACGCGCTGGCCGTTATGCTCCAGCGGCGGATTGAAATATTCGCCCCAGTGGCCCGAGGTGAAACCGTAGTATTCGTCGAAACCGCGCGCGTTGGGATGGTAGGGCCACTGGCTGCCGTTGTGCCATTTGCCAAATGCGCCCGTCGCGTAGCCCGCGGCCTTGAAGGCGTCGGCGAGTGTTCTCTCGTCCACGTTCAGCCGTTCCTGTCCGGTCGAGACGCCCCGCACGCCGCCGCGCGGATGATAGCGGCCGGTGAGCATCTCGGCGCGCGTCGGCGCGCACACGGCGCAGACGTAGAAGCGGTCGAGCGTCGCGCCGTCGCGCGCGAGCGAATCGATTGCGGGCGTGCGGACCATCGTATTACCCGTG
>JANOAF010000476.1:0-6131 GCA_031411015.1 Opitutaceae bacterium
CCGCTCTGGCATCCGCGGCTCCTTGAAAAAATGCCGGCCGTGACACTCACGCTCCTCATCGGCCAATACTCGCAGGCACACTACCTCGGCGATCGCATGGGCGAAAACCTCACTGAGACCGTGCGCGCTTTCCGCGACTACCTCCCGAGATTCCTTCCGCTGCCGCACCCCTCGCCACGCAATCGCATCTGGCAGCGCCGCAATGCGTGGTTCGAAGACGAACTGCTGCCCGTGTTGCGCCTGCAAATCCAGGGCGCGCTCACTTCCTGACTTTCTTTGCTCCGGTCGTCCGCCGCCTGCGAAACGGGCTGGCCAACCGCGGCTCACCGCTTTCCCATTTTCGCATGCACCACCCCGCTCTCCGCCTCGTCGCGCTCGCAGGTTTTGTTTCCATTGCGTCGCTTTCGTCCCTTCACGCCGCACAAGCCTACCCACCCGTCTTCGCCGACGCCCGCGCCGAGATCTACAAGACCGTCGGCGACACCAAACTCTCGCTGTTCATTTTCGAGCCCGCGTCCGGCCCGAAGGAAAATCGTCCCGCGATTGTGTTCTTTTTCGGCGGCGGCTGGACGAGCGGCTCGCCCACGCAGTTTGAACAACACTGCCGCTACCTTGCGACACGCGGCATCGTCGCCATCACGGCTGACTACCGCGTCGCCTCGCGCCAGCAGGTGAAGCCCACCGCGTGCGTCGCCGACGCCAAATCCGCCGTGCGCTGGCTGCGCGCCAACGCCACCCGTTTGGGCCTCGATCCGAAACGCATCGCTGCCGGCGGCGGCTCCGCCGGCGGTCACATCGCGGGCGCGACGGGCACGCTCCCTGATTTCGACGAGCCCACCGAGGATGGAAAGATCAGCTCCGTCCCCGATGCACTCGTGCTCTTCAATCCCGCGCTGACGCTCGCGCCCGTCGAGGGCCTCGATCTCAAAGGCTTCGGCACGACCGTCGGCGCGGAGCGACTCGGCACCGAGCCCATCAAGCTCTCGCCGACCCATCACGTGAAGCGCGGCACGCCGCCCACGATCATTTTCCATGGCAAGGCCGACACCACCGTGCCCTACGTCACGGTGGAAGCGTTCGCCACCGCGATGAAGAAAGCCGGCAACCGCTGTGAACTCGTCGGCTTTGAAGGCGAGACCCACGGCTTTTTCAACTACGGCCGCGGCGACAACAGCTCCTACCACGCATCGCTCGTCGCCACCGACAAATTCCTCGCGTCGCTCGGCTGGCTGAAAGGCGATCCCACGCTCGTCAAACCCGCCGCACCCGCCGGCGACGCCGCGAAAGATCCCGCCGCGCCGAAGAAGAAAAAGAAAGCGGCAAACTGAGTCCTTCGTATACGCCATGAACCGACTTCTCCGTCTCCTCGCCCTCGCCGCCGTCCCGTTTCTCCTCCGCGCCGCGGAGCCAAAACCACCTGAGGGTTTCCGCGCGATTTTCAATGGCCACGATCTGACCGGCTGGCACGGGCTCAACCCGCACAGCGTCGCCAAACTCACCGGCGAAAAGCGCGACGCTGAGCTCGCGAAGATGCGCGCCGAGTTCGCCCAACACTGGCGCGTCGAGGGCGGCGAGCTCGTGAACTCCGGCACCGGCCCCTACGCGACCACCGACGAAGAGTTCGGCGACATCGAGCTGCTCATCGAATACAAAACCGTGGCCAAGGCCGACAGCGGCATCTACCTGCGCGGTAATCCGCAGGTGCAGATCTGGGACACCAATCAAAAATTTGATCCGAAGAATCCCACGCGCCGCCCGCATCTCGGCTCGGGCGGACTGTTCAACAACACTCCGGCCACCCTCGGCCGCGACCCAATCATGAAGGCCGACAAACCGTTCGGCCAATGGAACACCCTGCGCATCCGCCAAGTCGGCGCGCGCACGTGGGTCACGCTCAACACCCGCCTCGTCGTCGAGGGCGCGCTGATGGAAAATTTCTGGGAGAAGGGAAAGCCGTTCCCCGCCCGCGGCCCACTCATGCTGCAGACGCACGGCGGCGAAATCCGCTGGCGCGCGATCTACGTCCGCAACATTCCCGCCAACGAAGTGAAACGCGAACTCGCCACGCCGCCGCTGCCTAACCCCACGCTCTACGACGTCGCCTACGGCCCCCACCCCAAGCAGCTGATTCATTTTTGGAAAGCCGAGTCCGCCAAACCCGCGCCGCTCCTGCTCTTCATTCACGGTGGCGGCTGGCAAAACGGCGGACGCCTCAGCGGCCTCAGCGCGATGCTCCCGGAAATGTTGAAGCGCGGCATCTCCGTCGCCTCCGTCGAATATCGCTTCATCGCCGAAGCGACTGCCGAAAACGTCTCTCCCCCCGTGAAAGGCCCGCTCCACGACGCCGCGCGCGCGCTCCAATTCATCCGCAGCCACGCCGCCGAGTGGAACCTCGACAAGACCCGCATCGCCGCCAGCGGCGGTTCGGCCGGCGCTTGCACCTCGCTGTGGCTCGCGTTTCACCCCGACCTCGCCGACCCCGCGAGCAGCGATCCGATCGCGCGCGAGTCGACGCGTCTCCTTTGCGCCGCGGTCAACGGCGCGCAGACCACGCTCGATCCGCAGCAGATGAAGGAGTGGACGCCCAACAGCACCTACGGCGGCCACGCCTTCGGCCTCGGCAAGTTCGACAACTTCCTCGCGCAACGCGGCACCATTCTCCCGTGGATCGCCGAATACTCCCCCTACGCGCTCGTCTCGCGCGACGACCCGCCGGTCTATCTCACCTACTCGGTCGCGCCCGCGCTCGGCACGCCGCAGAAGGACCCGACGCACACCTCGAACTTCGGCGTGAAACTCCAGGAGCACTGCCGCGCCAACGGCGTCGCCTGCGAACTCGTCTACCCCGGTGCCTCCGAAGTGAAGCACGCCACCACCCAAGACTATCTGATCGCGATGTTGACGGCTGCAGGGAAGCCGTGAGTGCCCAGCCCACCGCGACCGGCTCAACCTTTCACCTTTCAGGCCGCACGCACGCCCTCGTCTGGGGCGCGCTGCTCTTCCTCATCCTCTCGCTCGCCGGCATCGCGCGCACCTATGACGGGCAACGCATCTGGGATGGCTGGAGCGAGAGCGGCAATCTCCGACGCCCGAACTACGCGGAGAAAGTTTACTTCGATCACGTTCTCCGCACGCGGGCCAACAATTGGTCCAACTTCGCCTACGTCGCGGTGGGTTTCTACGGCCTCGCGTTCGACTGGCGCGACCTGCGGCGGCCGCGCGCCGCGCCCGCCGGCTATCTCGGGCAAACGCCCGCACTCAGTTTTCTCTTCGGCGCCGCTTGCTGCGCCCTCGGCGCGGGCAGCGGATTTTTTCATGCTTCGCTCACGCGCGTCGGCCAACAACTCGACGTCGCCTCGATGTAGGGTCCGTTGCTCACCTTCCTCGCCATCGGCGTCGGCCGCTGGCTGCCCGCCGTAAATCTCGGCGGCGCCCGCCGGGCGACGTGGCCCGTCTTCGCCGCGCTCGCGGTGAACACCACCGTCGTGCTCTACGTCTACAAATGGTCGATGTCCGCCAACCATGTCCTGACCACACTCATCCTCTCCATCACCGCCCTCACGCGGCTCGACCGTTTCTATCCCACGCGCCGCTCGTCGCTGCTCTGGCCGGTGCTGTCGGTGCTCGCACTCGCCGCGGCCATCGCGTGCCGTCAGCTCGATATCGCAGGACGTTTCAGCGGGCCTGATACGTGGTGCCAAGGTCACACCGTCTGGCACGTGCTCACCGCCGTCTCCCTCAGTTGCACCTGCCTCTACTACCGCACGGAGGTGGTGTCCCCTCGTGCTTTCGCCAGTTCGGAATAATCGCTGCAGGAATCCATTCAGCCGCTTGGCTTGCTTCGGGTGTTCCCAACTCCTCCCCAGTCGGGAACAACCGCGACGGCACCGCCCGGCACTCCGATTGGCCGTGCAAAAACTTTGGGCATTGGCACACGTAATGAGGGCTAATTTCCCCTTGATGGGCACGGGCCGATTTCAGGACTTTGCTCCCTATAACCTCACCCGGCCCGACCCCGGAAGATCCAATTTCATTCCAGCCATCATTCCCACCCACCCCACCATGAAACGACCCCGCCTCGCCCTGATTTTGTCGCTCCTCGCCAGCTCCGCACTCGGACAATCCGTCGCACCGCTCGCTCCTTCCGCGGCCTCAGCCGCGCAACAGACCCCGATCGAGTTGAACCCGTTCGTCATCACGGCCGAAGTCGACGACAGCTACGCAGCGAAGGACACGTTGTCCGGCACGCGGCTGCGCACCGATATCAAGAACGTCGCTTCGTCCATGTCCGTCATCACCGCCGAGATGCTGCGCGACATGGGTGCGACGAGCTTTTACGACGTCGTGGACTTCCTCCCGAGCACGTTCTCCTACGGCAGCAACGAGGGCGACGGCAACGCCAATGGCCTCCGCACCGGCAGTCCGTTTGTCGTGCGCGGCTATCGGTCCGACTCGCTCTCGACCAATTTTTTCACCGCCAACTTCCCGGTCGATTCCTATAACACCGATCGCATGACCTTCACCCGCGGGCCCAACGCGATTCTGTTCGGGATCGGCAACCCCGGCGGCACCGTCGATATCACGAGCAACAAGGCGGACCTGCGCCGGAATTTCCAAAAGCTGGATCTCAAGGTCGATTCCTTTGGCAGCTTCCGCACGGCGTTCGACGCCAACACGGTGATTGTGCCGCAAAAACTTGGCCTCCGCCTCGACGTCCTGCGCGACGACCGTCGCGGCAACATCCAGCCGGCTTACAACAAGCGGAATTCCATCTTTGGCACCGTCACGTTTCAACCCGCGAAGAATTCGTTGATCTATGTGAGTGCCGAATCGAATCACCAACGCGCGCAGATCGCGCGCCCGTTCGAATTCTACGACTGGTATAATCTCTGGGCGAGCGCGGGAAAACCGATCAAGGCGCTCGCCAAAAACACCGCCGCCGGCCCCGGCTGGGAGTTTGAAACCACCGGCGGTTATCCCGTGTATATTCCCGGGCAAGGGGTGGCGAATTGGGGCGCCATGGCCTACGGCGGCCGGCCCACCGTGCGCGGTGCCCGTGTCCGCACCATCAGTTACGGCGTCGGCTCGCCCAATCAGATCGTTCCCCTCGACACCAACATCGTGGGCAACGGCGATCTAATGGAGTATCACAACGAGAACTATTCGGTCTTCTTTCAGCAGCGCCTCGCGCCCAACCTCTACCTCGAAATCGCCGGCAAGCACGACCACAACTACCGCTTCAACCGGGAAACGGACGGCAACAACGTCGCGATCAAGGTCGACCCGAACGCCCAGCTGCCCGACGGCACGCCCAATCCGAATGTGGGCAAAGCCTTCGTCGATATCCGGCCCACCGAGCAGCACATCCCGACCGACGTAAACCAACTGCGGGCCACGCTCAGCTATGAAAAATCCCTGAGCCATCTCAAGGTCTTCAATCGCGGTCTGGGCCGGTTCTCGCTGGGCGGACTCTGGAACAACGAGGCCAACCATCAGTTCCTCGAACAATATGCCGAGACCAATACGACCCCGCTCACCACCCAGCGCGATCTCAGCAACGGTGTGAATCTGGTGCAGCGCCGGTGGTATTTCCTCCCGGGCAAGGAGAACTTCTACGCCGGTAATTTTGATCCTGTGACCGGCAACGGCATCAACTCCAGTTGGGAGCGCGCCGCCAGCACCCCGCGCAACAATGTCACTCGCACCAATTCCTACGCCGTCGCCGCCCAGGCGCTGCTCTTCGACGATTTCATTTCTCTCACGGGCGGACTGCGTCGGGATGAACTCCTCATTACATCGGTGAACTACGTCAAAGGCGCGAACGGTCTCTGGCCCGACGCCCGCGGCGGCGCGGCCGCGCCTTTCCTCCGCGACGTCGGTCGGCCCTATCTCTTCGGCGCCGTCGTGAATGTGCACAAAAACTTCGGCTTGTTCTATAACCGCGCGACGAACTACCGCGGCTTCAATCAGTCGAACCGCACCATCAACCAGGAACTGATCCCGACCCAGGCGGGCGAGGGCGTCGACACCGGACTAAAATTCAACCTCGGCGGCTTTCTTTCGGGCTCGGTCACCTATTTCGAAACGTCGCAGACGAACAGTTTGGACAACACCCTGCGCGGCAAAAAAGC
>JANOAF010000477.1:0-2184 GCA_031411015.1 Opitutaceae bacterium
CCCATGAAGGCAAAGACGAAGATGTTGATGGTTACCGCGGAGAATGCCTGGCGCTGATGGAGCGGGCGAAGTCGATCTGGGCAGGCGTGGAACGGTGAGCGAGGGAGGCGGAAGGTGGGCCGCGCCGTCATCGAATGGGAAGGTGTCGATGGCGGCGCGGTTTGCCTTAGCCCGCTCGTTACTCCAACTGTAGAAACGCAATTCCAACAGAAGCGCTCCGGCTCAATGGAAAAAGAAAACGGCACCCTCGCTCCTGCAAATGCAGGGATACGGAGGGTGCCGTTTTCGGTGGTTATTGTTTGGCGGGGCTGCGGCTTTTGGCTCGCGTCCCGCGGTGGGTTACTTCTTGGCAGCAGCCCAGCGACGGCGGGCGGCTTCGGCCATCTTGGCCCGCGCTTCGGCGGAAACCGCGCGGCGCTTCCGGCGTTTGCCCGTGGCTTTTGCAGGAGCAGCTGCAGGAGCGGCGGAAACTTTGGTGCCCTTGGCCTTGGCCCAACGCGCGCGCTGTGCGGCGGCGATGCGCTCACGGGCTTCAGGGGACAAAGTTCCTTTCCGGCGGCGGCCTGGACGGCCTTTGCTCGCGGGCGCAGCAACTGGAGCGGCGGCGGCGGATGAACGATTTAGGATGGCATTAAGCTCGCCTTCGAGTCTGGCAATCTGCTCAGAAATCTCCACGGCGCGCTTAAGCTGGTGGACGGATGGTGTGTTGGTGGTTGGCATGAGAGGCAAGAAATAGGACGGCCTTTGGTTATTCGTCAACTGCTCTTATTACTCAATTGAGAGCCGGACATCATGCCTCGCTGCCGAACACCTCCGCTTCCAGAGAGGCGCATCTGCCGCTCAAACCGCCATTACTCGCTACCTAATCGGACGTCACTTTCCTCCCGCAGCAACCGCAAGCGGCGCACGACGGACCTTCAAAAGCACCGGAAAACTGGCCTGCAATCCCTCTTGACTGGCATTGGCGCGGGCGCTCCCGGTGACCACGTGGCAGTAACGATCCTGCTCCGCGACCCAGCGCGCGCAGCTTAGAAAAACTTCGCGCTCGGACTCATTCGCGCGCACCTGAACGCCGTTCAGTCCGATGCTATCCACGATCACCCCGTGCGGCAGACCTTCGACGTCCAGAGCGAGGAGCGCATCGTTCCCGCGGCGATCGACTCGCAGCCAAACGGGCACGCGCCCGCCCGGTTCGATGACGATTTCGAAAGGTTTGGCGGGCACTGTCTTTCCGTCGCCTTGCGGTTTTCCGTCCGCATCAGCTTCGAGGTGGAGCACCTGTTTCGGCACGGCTGCGACGGTGATCTTCTCGAAACCGCCGATCTTTCTGGTGACGGACTGACCGCCGAGAAGAGCGGTGGCAGTAAGTTGCACCTTGCTGAAATCCGCCTGTCCCAACTTCGCATTCGGCAGCGCATAAACACAACCCGCCGCGTCGAGATGCCCGGCTTGCACAACGATCGGGCTGGAGACGAAGAAGCCGTCTGGAATCCCCGTCACGTCCACCCGTACGTCGCTTTCGAAGCCATCCTTGCGATCCACTTCGATAAGAAACTGCGAACCACTCCCTGATGGGAGAGCGTCGAGTCCTTTGGTCGTGAGCTTTGCGGAAAAGTCCGGTTCGGGTGCGCGTGCAATCAGTCGATAGGCGAAACGCTCGCCGTTCCACCCGCGCGTATCCGTCACCCGGATGAAGTAAGTGCCCGCTTCTGCTGCCGTGAAAATGAGCCGCGAATCCTTGCCGAGTTGCCGCTCAGCGTCGTCATCATTCGCATAGTTCAGGGTGAAGACAGGCAGGCCATTCGCCACGATGCGGCTCCCGACGGCCTTGGGTTCGACGACGTAACAAGGCTCATCCAGCCCGTGTCCCGCCGGGCTCGTGAAGAACGACGCCCGCCTCTTTCCATCCCGGGAAAAATAAACCATGTCCGAGTCTGGACCTCGAGCGAGGCGGAAGATTTTCACGACTTCGCCGTTGAAGTACATGTAGTCGTTCAACTGCATCTCATCGAATTGCCCGAGGCGAATCGCGGCATCATTCGCGTCTTCGCTGCGGAGTGTGATCCACGAATCCTTGGTGGCTTGGAGCAAAAGATGCGGCACCGGCGCACCGTGCGCGTCGAGCACCTCGATCCGCGTATCGGCGGGCGAACCCATCATTGCCGCACGCGTCTCGATAACGAT
>JANOAF010000478.1:0-1798 GCA_031411015.1 Opitutaceae bacterium
CAGGAATAGCTCAGCCCATCCGCGCCATCCGCGTAATCTGCGGTGAAAATTCTGCTCTGCTCTCCTGTGATGGCGGCGAGAGGAGCGGCGAATAATCCCGTCACTTCCCTGCGCGGCGGAAGGAATCGGCGTGGTAGTCGAACCACGTGGTGCGAAACATCGTCACGAGCGTATCGTGTTCGTGCGCCAAGCCCTCGACTTCGAGATAGGTGTGGTCGATGCCGGCGGCGAGGAGGGCGGCGTGATAGTCGCGGACCGTCGGGAGGTGACCGTCATCGCGCGTGCCGCAGGTGATGGCGATGCGGACGCCGGACTTGATCGCGGCGGCGTTTTTCCTGATGAGCGAATAGACGTCGTTCTCCTCGTAGCGTGCGCGGTCGGGGCCGAGGTAGCTGTTGGGATAAACATCGGGTTTCTTCGGGTCGTAGAGGTCGAGGAGGTGCATGACGTTGCCCGCCTGGTTGTGGAGCGAGCAAAAGAGCTCGGGGTATTTCATCGCGAGGCGCGTGGCGCCGCGGCCGCCCATCGAGAAGCCCTCGATCGCGCGGCCGGCGCGCGTGGCGATGGTGCGGTAGGTGGCGTCGACGTGCGGGATGAGTTCGCGAATGATGAGCGTCTCGGCGGGGAGTTTTCCGTCGGCGGAATTCTTGTAGAACGTGTGTGAACCGCCGTTGGGCAACACGAGGATCATCGCGGGCCAGCGGCCGGCGACGATGCCGTCGTGCAGCGCCTTGGCCGAAGAGAAGCTGTGGAGCTCGTTGCCGCCGGCGCCATGGAGATTGTAGATGACGGGGTAGCGGCGCGCGGGGTCAGTCGCGTAGCCGGGCGGGAGGTAGATGCAGTAGCCGACGTCGCGCCCGAGTGCCGCGCTGCGAAACGTATGGTGCGTGACGCCCTCGGGGAGCTGGCCGGGCTTGGGCTCGTTGACCCATTTGATCTTCGCGTTCTTCGCGGAGTCGGCGGGGGTGGGGACGCCGGCGGGTTGAGCCGAGAGGGTGGTCGCGAGGGTGAGAACGAGGAGGAGAAGGTGCATATTTCCTGCGGGTGGAAAAATTCTGCGTGGAGAACGGGGCGTCGATTAATCGGGCGGCGGTCGGAGACAGCCGGAGAAATGTGGTTAACCTTTCTCAGGTTTTGGCATTTGCCATGGTTCATGAGTGAAACCGAGCACGAAAGTCAGATCGTCGCGTTGTTGACCGAAATCCAACTGCCGCTGCGGCTCTACGTGCAATCGCTGCTACCCGGTGATCGGACAGCGCCTGATGTGGCGCAGCTCGCCAACGCGACGCTGTGGCGCAAGCGGGGAGATTTTGTTCTCGGCACGAATTTCAAGGCGTGGGCCTTCAGTGTGGCGCGCTTCGAAGTGCTCAACTACCGGAAACAGCAGGCGCGAGATGCCCGACTCGTGTTCAGCGACACGCTGGCGGAGACCTTTGCCGAAGACCTGGTGGAGCGCGATGACCACACCGAGCGCCGGCACGAGGCGCTTCGGGGCTGTTTGGAAAAGCTCCGGCCGCAAGATCGCGACCTGTTGCTGCATCGCTATACGGCGACGGCAGGGACGCTGGAGGATTTCTCGGAAAAGGTGGGCCGCAGTGTGGGCGGACTGAAGGTGACACTGCATCGCCTGCGCAATGCGCTTCTTGGCTGCATCGAGAAACAACTGGCCAGCACGGAGGCTAAAACATGAACCCGAAGGAACGAAACGAACTCATCGACGCGCTGCTTGACGGCGACATTTCCGAGGCGGATTTTCTGCGACTGGAAGCGGAGTTGTCCGTCGATCCTGGGTCGCGAA
>JANOAF010000479.1:0-14726 GCA_031411015.1 Opitutaceae bacterium
AAGGGCGGGTCAGAGACCCCGCCCTACTTTCGGCAGAATGAAGTTGCCGCGGATTTTCCCGCGCGCGCACACTGTCGATTCCATCTTACTCCCACCCATGAAAAACGTCCGCCTCGGCATCGTCGGTCTCGGTAACATCGGCAAGTTCCACACGGGATACCTGCTCGATAACAAAATTTCGCGCTGCACGTTGGCGGCCGTGAGCGACGCCTACGCACCGGGCCTGAAGCCATTCGAAGGCAAGCCCGGGCTCCAGACCTTCGCGAGCTGTGAGGAAATGATTCGCTCGGGCTGCATCGATGCGCTGGTCGTTGCGACGCCGCACTTTCTCCACACCACCATCGGGATCGACGCATTGAAGAATGGCCTGCACGTCATGATCGAGAAACCGATTTCGGCGCACAAGGCCGACGCGGAGCGGCTCATCGCAGTCGCAAAGCAGCACCCGAAGCAGATTTTTGCGGGGATGTTTCAGATGCGCGTCGAGCCGCGCTACCAAAAAATCCGCAACCTGATTCAGAGCGGCGAACTCGGGAAGGTTGTCCGCGTAAACTGGATCATCACCGACTGGTTTCGCACTGAGGCCTACTATGCGAGCGGCGGCTGGCGCGCGACGTGGAAGGGCGAGGGCGGCGGTGTGCTCCTCAACCAATGCCTTCACCAGCTCGACATGCTCCAGTGGCTCTGCGGCATGCCGGCGCGCGTGCGGGGCTTTTGCCAGCTCGGGCGCTTCCACAACATTGAGGTCGAGGACAACATCACGACCTACCTCGAGTGGGCCGATGGCGGCACGGGATCGTTTGTCTCCTCGACCGGCGAGTCGCCCGGCACGAACCGCTTTGAGATCTGCGGCACGCGCGGCAAGGTTGTGCTCGAAAACAACAAGCTCACCTTCAACCGTAACGACGCCGACATGATCGAGTTTAGCAAAACCTCGAAGAGCGGTTTCGCGAAGCCCGAGGTCTGGAACATCGAAATTCCCTTCGACAGCGTCGCCAACGCGCACGGCGTGCTGATGCAGAACTTCGTCGACTCAATCCTCGACGGCACGCCGCTCATCGCGCCCGGCGCGGAAGGCATGGGGTCCGTCGAGTTGGCCAACGTGCTACTCTACTCGTCACTCATCAATCAGACGATCGAGTTGCCGATGGACAGTGCCGCCTGGGAGAAAAAATTGAATCAACTCATCGCTGAGTCCCGCCACGAAAAGAAAGTCGTGGAGAATACCTCAGAGGATTTCACGAAGTCCTTTCGGAAGTAAGGTGGCGCGCGTTGACCACACCGCGCTTTCGGAGTCACGCCGTAGCCCGAGCGCGTTGAGGTCAACGCGCTCCACCTCGGAGCTTATTTCGCCTTCAGTTTCTCGATCAAGTAATCGTGCACCTGCGGGTGCGTGACGCCGGGCGCGCCGGGATAAACGAGTTCGCTTTCGATGCCGGTGGAGCGCATTTTCTCCTGTAGTTTCACGCCAAAGTTCGCGGTGTGCGTCGGGTCTTTCTGATCCTGACCGAGCGCGGGCGCCGTGGTGTAGAACATGTAGATCGGCGGGTCATCAGTGGTGACATGATGGAACGGTGAGTATTCTTTTATCCACGGGAGCAGCGATTCGCGGGCGGCGAGAAAAGCGGCGAACTGCGTGTCGCGGGTTTTGAGATCCTTGGTGTCGGGCATGAAACCAAACGCGTGGCCGCCGTAGCGGCTGTTCGGCGTCCATTCCTTCATCTGCTGCGGGTCGAGCGTGGTCTGGGCGATGTTGACGGCGGCGCACCAGAGGCGCGTCGATTCGCGCGCGATGGGATCGCTGCTCTTTCGGTCCGCCATATCAGCGTGAAACGCGAGCCACAGGCTGGAGCACGCGCCGGCCGAGCCGCCGGTCGCGCCGATGCGCGCTTTGTCGAGGTTCCATTCCTTCGCGTGACTGCGGACGAATTGCAGGGCGCGCGCCGCGTCGTGGAGTGACCACTGCACCGGCGGTTTCACGCCCGCCTCGATCGCCTGCGTGACGAAGCGGTAGTTGATCGAGACGACCGAGATGCCGGCGGCGAGGTAGCGCTCGAGCTGCGCGACAGTGGCTTTGTCGCCGTTGACCCAGCCGCCGCCGTGGATGTGAAACACGAGTGGCGTCGGCGTCGCGGATTCGGCGCGCCAGAAGTCGAGCACCTGCCGCTCGTGGGTGCCGTAGGCGAGGTTGGCGTGCGTAGGCGCGGCCTGGGGTGGCGCGGCCTTTTTGGCGTCGGCGGCGAAAGCGCCGCTGCACGCCAGCAGGGAAAGGACAACGCGGACGATTGATTTCATTCTGTAGGGGAGGGAACGGAAGTCACGCGCATCGCCGGCGGTGCTGCAACCTCCAGTTGCTTCGCCGCAAACTTCTCTTTCAATCGTCTCATCCTGCCCCATGAAACCCCCGACTACCTCGCTTCCGCGTGCCTTCGCGCGCGCTTGTTTCGCCCTCTTAATTTTTATGCTGCCAGCCTTCGCGCAGACGGCCGGCACCGGCACCGGCATCGTGGAGGGTCGGGTCGTCAATGCCCGAACCGGCGAATACCTCGAAGGTGTGCGCCTCACGATTGAGGGCACCGCGCTGGAGACTTTTTCAGCCGAGGGCGGCTCCTACCAGTTCTCTCATGTGCCACCGGGACCCGTCCGCGTGCGCGCATTTTTCACGGGTCTGCCGCTCTCGATTTCGAGCGTGATGGTCACGGCGGAGAAGATGCTCGCTCACGACATCACGCTCGGCGCGCCGGATAAAAATGCCGATGGCACGATTGTGAAGCTCGACGCCTTTCGGGTGGCAACTTCGCGCGAGATGGACGGCGCGGCCCTCGCCATCAACGAGCAGCGGTTTGCGTCCAGCATCAAGAACGTCGTCTCGACCGATGAGTTTGGCAACGTGGCCGAAGGCAACGCGGCGGAATTTCTGAAATTTCTACCCGGCGTGAGCATCGACTACACCGGGGGCAACGCCCGCGACATCTCGCTCAACGGCGTGCCCTCCGCCTACGTGCCGGTGACGGTCGATGGCTTCAGCGTGGCGACCGCCGCGACCGGCGGGACCACGAGCCGCGCGGTGCAGTCGGACATGATTTCGATCAACAATCTTTCGCGCATCGAGGTTTCGTTTTCCCCGACGCCAGAGTCGCCGGGCTCGGCCCTCGCCGGTTCGGTGAACATGGTGCCGCGCAGCTCGTTTGAGCGGACCAAGCCGGTGTTCAACGCCAGCGCCTACGTGCTGATGCGGGACAACGCCCGCGATTTCAAAAAGGTTCCCGGCCCGAAGCCCAGTGCCACCCGCAATGTCCATCCCGGTTTCGATTTCGCCTACGTCGCGCCGGTGAACAAGCGCTTCGGTTACACGCTTTCTGCCGGCTACTCCACCAACTACTCCCCGCAGGACAACATCCAGATGACATGGCGCGGTGCCGGCGCGGTGACGAACGGGGCAGCGTTTCCCAATACCTCCTTCGACCGGCCGTATCTCTCGCAATTTCTGATTCAAGACGCACCCAAGGTCACGACGCGCCGCTCCCTGGGTGCCACCGTCGACTACAAGCTCACCGCGCATGATCGCGTGACGTTTGCCTTCCAGTATTCGTCGTTCGACGGCCGCTTTGTCGTCTCGAATGTGACGTTCAACGGCACGAATGTCGCGCCGGGCAGTTTCACGCCGACTTCAACGCGGGTCACCGGCCAGCTCCAGTCGGCACACCAAGAGCGAAATCGTTTCAATCGCACCTACATGCCGACCTTCGTCTGGCGGCACGAGGGTCCGACCTACAAAATGGATCTCGGGCTCGGGCTCTCGCAGCAAAGTGACTACAACCGCGACACCGATCAGGGCTACTTTCGGGTGATGTCGATGCAGCGCTCGAACGTGACGATCGCGTTCGACGATATTTTCTATCTCCGCCCGCGCTCGATTCGCGTGACCGACACGGCGACGGGCGCGGCGCTCGACCCTTTTGCGCTCGCGACCTATGCGACCGTTTCCGCGACGCGGCAGGCCGATAAAACCTATGATCGCCAACATACCGCCTATGGTAGTGTGCGCCGCGATTTCTACACGAGCGTGCCGTTCACCCTGAAGGCGGGATTCGACGTGCGGGAAAACCGCCGCGACTTCCGCGGGGGCAACATCACCTACAACTACGTCGGGCGCGACGGCCGCGCGAGCACCACGCCGGTCGGCAATGACGATTCGCCGACCCCCTTCTTGGATCCGATCTATTCGCAGCGCACCTTGCCTTATGGGTTTCCCCAGCTGGAAACGCCCAGCAACCGGAAGTTCTACGAGCACTACGTGGCCAACCCGACCCAATTCACCGTCAACGATAACACGACCTACCGCAATCAGGTCACGGGCTCGCGGATTTCGGACGAGCGGGTGGCCTCGCTCTACCTGCGCGGGGACGTGAGTTTTTTCGAGCGGCGATTGAAGCTGACGGGCGGCCTGCGGGCCGAACAAACGAATGTCGACGCGGCTGGCCCGCTCACCGACCTCACGCGAAACTTCCAGCGCGACGCGAGTGGTCGCGTCATCCGCAACGCCGCCGGCGCGCCCGTGTTGATTGTGCCGACGACCAACGCGCTGGGCGTGTCCCAGCTCACGTTCATCGATCGCGGCGCACACACGGAGAAAGAATATCTCAGGTTCTTTCCCAGTCTGAATGCGAGCTACAACGTGCGCGAAAATCTGATCGCGCGGGCGGCCTATTTTCAATCAGTCGGCCGGCCAAATCTCGTCCAATATACTGGTGGCATCACGCTGCCGGACACCGACCTTCTCCCGTCCGCCAGCAATCTCATCGTGGCGAACAACCCCGGCATCAAGGCCTGGCAGGCCGAGACTTTCACCTTTCGCCTGGAGCGGTATTTCGAGGGCGTGGGGTTGTTCTCGGCCGGCGTCTTTCGGCGGCAGATTGAGAATTTTTTTGGCAACACGACCTTCAACGCGACGCCACAGTTTCTCGCGCTGTTTAACCTCGATCCGGCGCTCTACGACCCGTTCGACGTGCAGACGAGCTTCAACGTGCCGGGCAAGGTTCGGATGGAAGGTTATGACTTTAACTACAAGCAGGCGCTTACCTTTCTGCCGAATTGGGCGCGCGGCGTGCAGGTGTTTGCCAACGGCACCTGGCAACGGGTGCTGGGCGACGAGACGCTCTCGCTGGCGGGTTTCATCTCCCAGAGTGGAAGCTGGGGCGTGAGTTTGACGCGCCCGAAGTGGAACGCGCGCGTGAATTGGAATTATCGCGGCCGCCAGCGCAACGCCGCCGTGACGGGCGCCGGCATCGAGCCGGGAACCTTCAACTACAGCTCGAAGCGCCTCTACGTTGACGTGCTCGGCGAATACTATTTCTGGAAACGCCTCGGCCTCTTCGTGAACCTCCGCAACGTCGGCGACGCCACCGAGGACACGGAAATCCTCGGCCGGAGCACGCCGCAGCACGCGCAATTCCGCCAGCGCATCGACTACGCGTCCCTTTGGACGATTGGCGTGAAGGGCACGTGGTGAACATATGAAAATTCCATTTCTGCTTTTCCGCGCGGTGCTTCCTGTCATTTTCGCGGTGGCTGCGGTGGCCGCCGATAACCCGGCACGGCCCCACATCGTGCTCGTGATGGCGGACGACATGGGCTGGGGCGAGACCAGCTACAACGGCCACCCCGTGCTCAAGACCCCGCACCTCGATGCCATGGCGGCAGCCGGCCTCCGCTTCGACCGGTTTTACGCCGGGGCCCCGAATTGCTCGCCGACCCGAGCGACGGTGATGACCGGCCGTTCCAATGATCGCACGGGCGTCGAGAATCACGGTTACGCCTTGCGGCGGCAGGAGAAGACGCTGCCGCAGGCGCTGCGCGCGGCTGGTTACACGACCGCTCATTTCGGTAAATGGCACCTCAATGGGTTCAAGGGACCGGGAGCGCCGGTGCTCAAGGAAGATGATCACAACCCGGGCGCGTTCGGCTTCGACGAGTGGCTGTCAGTCACAAATTTCTTCGACCGCGATCCGTTGCTGAGCCGTAAGGGAAAGTTTGAGGCCTTCACGGGTGATTCCTCCGAAGTCATCGTGGCCGAGGCGCTGAAACATTTGGAACGCAGCCGCGTGGGCGGGAAGCCGACGTTTACGGTGATTTGGTTTGGTTCGCCGCACGCACCGTTCGTCGCATCCGAGAGCGATCGCGCCGGCTTTTCCGAGCTCGCCGGGCTTTCGCAGCACCACTACGGCGAACTCGTCGCGATGGACCGGAGCATCGGGACGCTGCGCGCGGGTCTGCGCAACCTCGGGCTGGCCGACAACACGCTCCTCTGGTTTTGCAGCGACAACGGTGGCCTCCCGGAGATCAAGCCGAGCACCGTGGGCAACCTGCGCGGGTTCAAGAATTCCGTTTTTGAGGGCGGCCTGCGGGTGCCTGCGATTATCGAATGGCCGGCGGTGATTCGCTCCCCGCGCATCACCCGCTACCCGGCCGGCACGGTGGATATTTTCCCGACGATTGCCGACGTCCTGCACCTCCCGGCCGATGTGATGCTCGCGCCGATTGACGGCAGTTCGCTGCAACCGCTTTTCACCGCCGACGTAGCGGCGCGGTCAAAACCGCTCGCGTTCCGGCACACGGGGCGCGCGGCGCTGGTGGATAACCGCTACAAAATCGTCACGCAAAAGATCGGTGAGGGAACGTTCGAGGTCTTCGATCTCGAAACCGATCCCGGTGAAACCAAGGATATTTCTGCGGCCCAACCCGAACTCAGCGGGCGTTTGCGGACCGCGCTGTTGGCGTGGAATGACTCCGTGGGCCTCAGCTTTTCGGGCAAGGACTACCCGGAAGGAAAGGTCGCCGCGGACGAGCCGGTCTCACGCGATTGGATGAGCGCGCCGGAATATGCGCCGTATATGGCGCAGCTACAGGCGCGGCCGGAATTTCGCCCTGCGACCAAGGCCGGCAAGAAAAAATAAGCGGCGAGCCCGGATTCTTCACCCCCTTGAGGGTGAAACATTCGAGCTAGGCGCCGCCGCTCGAAGCGCCGTGAGACTCGCCCGATTTCGGATCGAAGGCGACGGCGCTGACGATGGCGCTCGGGCTGCGGGTGACCGTGTAGCCGGCGGTCCGGAAGAACTTCTCCTCTTCAGGGGAGTGAAATTTGTCGAGCCCGAGGTTGAGCGTGCCGTCAGTGTGAAGGCGGGGCGCCGCGATCGCGGTGCCGAGGGGGGCGCTGAGCGCGACGAAATTCAGGAGCACCTCGAAGACGCTGTTCGGAATGCGCGTGCCGCCCGCACCGCCGACGGCGAGCACGGGCGCCCCCTCGCGCGTCACAATCGTCGGGCACATGTTGGTGATCGGGCGCTTGCCGGGGCCGACGGAATTGGGTCGGCCGGGCCGTGGGTCGAAGCGGGACATGCCGTGGCCGAGCACCATGCCCAACTCCGGCACGACCGCGCGCGAACCGAAACTGCCACCGTGTGTCACGGTGATGGCGATCATATTGCCGTGGCGATCGGTGGCGGAAATGTGGGTGGTGCCGCCAGCGTTGCTGGGCTCGACCGCGAGCGGCACCGGTTGGTGCGAGCGGAGGGCTTTGGAAACGATCGCTGCCTGACGGCTGGCGTGGGAGGGGGAGAGGAATTCTCCCACGGGCACATTGACCTGTTCCGGATCGCCAAACGTGCGCAGGCGATCGGCCCACGCGATGCGCAGCGCTTCGAGCCGGGCATGCTGCCGCTGTGGCGCGGAGAGCTTTGGCCAGTCGAGCGACTTCAGAATCGAGCACGCCTCGAGGAGCAGCAGACCGGTGGACGTGAGCGGCACGGTGTGGAGCCGCGCGCCGTTCCAATCGAGGGTGAGTGGTTCCACTTCGCGGGCCCGAAACGCGGCGAGATCCTCGACGGTGACAAGCCCGCCGTTCTTCTGAAACGCGGCGGCGATCGTGCGCGCGTGATCGCCGCGATAAAGCGACTCGGTGGAGTTTCGTTCGGCCAGAGCGCGGAGGAGAGCGGCGAGCGCGACATTGCGGCGTTTCTCCGGAGGCACCGGACCGGCGGGCTCAAGATCGTCGATGCCCTTCACGGCGCCGGCGTAGCGACCTTCCTCGCACATCTGGATGGCGGGCGCGAGCACGTCGCGCAGCGAGCGCGTGCCGTAGCGCTGGAGCGCGAGATCGAGACCGGCCGCGACGCCGGGCACACCGGCGGCGAGCCAGCCAAAGGTGTTCACGTTGCCCACGACCCGGCCCTGGGCATCGAGCGGAAACATGTCTGGGCGGGCCGCCGCCGGTGCCGTGGAGTTGAAATCGATGGCGGTGATCTTTTTTCCGCCCGCGAGCGCGATCATGGCGTGGCCGCCGTAGCCACCGATGCCGGAGTTGCGCGCGGCGCAGATGCCGGCCGCAAAGGCCGCCGCGATGGCGGCGTCGATCGCGTTGCCGCCGTCGCGGAGCACGGTCTCGCCGATTTTGGCCGCGATGGGGTCGCCGACGACGGCGCCGAATGACTGCGAGGATTTTTCATCGGCGCCACGGGTGAGCTTCGGAGCCAGCGCCCCGGCGAGCGCGGCCTTGCCGGCGAGTGAAATGATGGCGCGGCGCGTGAAACGACGCGGCTTCATGAGCGTGACTTGAGGAACGCCACGAGGTCGGCGAGTTCCTGTTTGGTCAGCACGGCGTCCATGCCGGGTGGCATCGGGGATACGCTGGCGGGCTGCATCTCCGTGATGTCGGCGCGCGGAATGCGCTGCGTGGTCTCGGGGCCGGTGGCGAGCGTGACTCGCTCGGTGTCGTCCTGGCGCACGAGGCCCGTGTGGGACTCGCCGTTCTTCGTGGTGACGGTGAACGGCTCGTAGCCGCGGACAAAGGTCGCGCTCGGAAACACGATCGCTTCGAGGAGGTCGCGTTCGCTGCGGATCTTTCCGATGCTTGAGAGATCGGGGCCGAGGAGTCCTCCGCGGTAGCCGATTTTGTGGCAGAGGGTGCAGGCGGTCTTCTCGCTGTTAAAGACGAGATGGCCGCGGTTGATGTCGCCGCCAGCGAGCGTCGGCAGGAGTGCGTCGATGCGCACGTTTTGTTGCGTGATGTCCGCGTTTAGGGAATCGATGAGCGGCGCGACTGCTTCTTGGACGCGCACGGGATATTTCGCGAAGAGTGGCTTGAGCTGGGCGACGCGGAGACCGGCGAGGCCGGGCGAGGCGCGCAACGCGGTGACGAGTGCGAGACCAAGGGCCTCGGTGCGCTGGCGCTCGAACGCAGGCAGGAGCTTCGGAGCCTCCAGCGCGCCGACCGAAGTCATGAGGCCGGCGAGCTTCAGTTGTTGATCGGCGGACAGCGGGGCCTTCGCCAACGCCACGGCTGCGCCGGAGCGCTGGAGCATGGGCTGTTTCGCTCCGAGCTGCGCGATCAGGAAATCGAGGAGCGCATCGTCGACGGAGTTGAGCGCGGGCGCGGCGAGCGAGAGGGCTTCGAGGCGCGTCGCGGGGTCGGCGGCGGGGTTCTGGCCGAGGCGGGCGAGGGCGGCGATAAGTTCAGGGTGGCCGCCCTTGGGCATGGGGAGTGCGCGCGCCGTGGTGACGGCCTCGCGCTGAGTCGGGCCGTTGAGCAGGGGCACGAGCGCCGTGAGCCACGACGCGGGCGCTTCCTTCAGTGCAGCGCCGCGCATCGCGGCGAGCGCGACGCCGCGGTTTTGGGTGCTGAGGGTCGCGGCGAGGAGCTGCTGGATCGCGGGAGCCGAGGCAAGCGGAGCAAGCTGCGCGGCGAGTTCGACCGGCGCGGGTGTCGCGAGACGCGTGCGGAAATGGTCAGCGAGGGCCTCGCCCCATTCGGGGCGGTGGCCGACGATCCATGCCGCCGTATCGCGAAGGATCGGAATGGCGGAGTTGAGCGAGGGCAGGACATCAGCGGGCAAAAGATTCCCTCCCGGCATCTGATCAAGGGCGACGAGCGCGATTCTGGCGGCGGCAGGTGTGGCGCTCAGGGCCGGACGAAGCTCGGCGACGCGGCCGATTTCAATGAGCGCATAGGTGACGGCGTGCTCCAAAGCGCGGTCAACCGCAGCGGCCACGGTGCCCGTGGCTGTGCGTGGCGTGATGGCGAAACGGCGGGCGGACTTGAGCAGCGGTTCGATCGCGCGCGGGTCACGGATGCGGCCGAGCGTCTCGGCGGCGAGGCGGGCGACGGCAAGGTTGTCGCTTTCGAGGAGGCGCACGGCGTGGTCGAAGGCACCGGCATCCCGCCATAGGCTCGCGAGAGTGAGTGCTATTTGCACGGCGGCGGGATCGTTGTCGCCGAGGCGGGCGCGGGTGGCGGCGCGGGCCGCGGGACTGTCGGTGAGCCCCTGCGTCCAGAGTGCGGCATGTGGATCAGTGACGGGCGCCCGCAGGCGCGGGGCGCCGGCTTTTCTCACGCGATAGATCGCGCCGAGCACGTCGGGCTTAGAAAGCTGCGAAGTCGGGCAACAGATTTTATACCAGCCGCCGGTGTCGACGATAAGCAGGCTGCCGTCGGCGTCTTCGAGCACGTCGGTCGGATGGAAGTCGGGGCTGTCGGAAGTTACGAAGTCGGTGTCGATGGTCTTGAAGGTCGCCCCGGCGGGCACGAGCACGTGGCGGGTGATTTTGCGGAGATTGAAATAGCAGACGAAGAGATTGCCGGCGTAGTCCGCCCCAAACGCGCCCGAGCGGTAGGTGGTCGAACCGCACGGCGCGGCGGCGCCCATGTGCGTCATCAGCGGCATGAGATCGCCGGTGCGCGGGTGGCCGGCGGAGGCGGCGTTTTCCTTGCCGTAAACGCCGCCGTAGAGCGCGTGGATGAGGCCGTCGCGTTGGCCGGCGGAGGGCGTGATAAAGAACGTGCCGCTGAGGATGCGGTCGCCGGTGGGCGTGAACGCGATGCCGACCGGATTGTCCATGCCGCCGGTCATCACGGGCTCAAGGCGCGAGCCGTCGGGGCGCGCGCGGTAGATGTGCGCGGCGCGTGAGACGAACGCGGTGCCGTCGCCGAGCGTGTGCTTCTGTTCGGCGAACGCGCCCTTCGTCCAGTAGAACCAGCCGTCGGGTCCGAGGTAAGGGCCGTGGACATCGTTGGCGCAGCCGGTGAGCGTGCCGCCGTCCCACCAGATTTCGCGTTTGTCGGCGATGCCGTCGTCGTTCGTGTCGGTGAGTTTCCAGATGTGCGGCGGGGCGGCGACGTAGAGCGAGCCTTCGTGAAAAAGCGCGCCCTGCGGAAACATCATCTTGTCGGCAAACTCCGTCGCGCGGTCGAAGCCGCCATCGCCATTGGTGTCCTCGAGACGCACGATGCGGTGCGGCTTCTGCTCAAATTGGATCGGTGCGCGATCGCTGAGGCCGGAGGAGTCGGCCGCGTAGAGTCGCCCCCGCTCGTCGAACGCGACCGCGATGGGGCGGTTCACCAGCGGTGGGCCGGCCACGAGTTCGACGGTGAAGCCTTCGGGCACGCGCAGGGTCTGCGGGCCGAATTTGAAGCCGGCGGCGGTCGCGGTCCGCGATGCTGGCAACGCGAGCAGCAGAAGCAGCGCCCAAGCGCGTGTCATTCTGAGCGGAGCGAAGAATCCAGCAGGAGTTTCGCATTCGGCTGGGCGGGTCGTGAGTCCAACTGGATTCCTCGCTCCGCTCATAATGACAAACATCGGCTGAGGCAGCTTCATAGGTCGGGCACGGCGGCGCCGCCCTTTTTTTTGCCGGCTTTGCCCTTCTTGCCCGCGCCGCCACTGCGCTCGGCGGCCTCGGCCTCGACTTTCTTCATGTAGGCCTCGCGGGCGTTGAGGTCGTCTCGATGGCGAAACACGTCGAGCATGCCGTCGCTTGTTTTCACCATCCACGCATCGAGCATCCCGATGAGGCGCTCGCGTGCGGCGCGGTGCTCGGGGGCGGCGATGAGATTGTGGAGCGCGTCGATGTCGTCGGTGTTTCGGTAGAGCTCCTCGGGCACGCGATGGTCGAAGAGTTTCAGCCGCGCGGCGACGGTGGGGTCGGTTTTCGCGAGGGCCTGCATGCGGCGGTAGGTGACGGTGCCCTTGGTGGCGGTGGCCATCGCGCGCGTGCCGTTGGACCACGGGTTGAAGAGATAGACGTAGTCGCGGGTCATGAGTGCGCGCATCGGGTGGCGGTGGCCGCCGGAGTTTTCGTTGTATTCGGTGACGACGAAGTCGCGGCCATCCTGCACCTCGCCCCGCAGCACGGGCGCGAAGCTCCTGCCGTCCATCCCCTTTGGGTGCGCGACGCCCACGACATCAAGCAGTGTGGGCAACAGGTCGACGCCGGAGACGAGATGGCGGTCGTCCACCCCGCCGGGTTTCGTGACGCCGGGCCAGCGAATCATCCACGGCGTGCGCGTGCTGTGAAAATAGAGCTGCGTTTTGGCAAACGGCAGCGGCATGCCGTGGTCCGAGAGAAAAAAGATCACCGTGCGCTCGTCCTCCCCCGATTCGCGGAGCGCGCGCAGCACCTCGCCGAGGCAATCGTCGCCGCGGCGGACGGACGAATAGTAGAGCGCGAGTTCCTCGCGCACCTTGGGATCGTCGGGCAGGAATCCGGGCACGGGCACCTCGGCGGCGGTGAAGATGCGGCTCGGCTTGTTCACCTCCGGTCGGCCGTCTTCATTCCAAAACGGTTTGTGTGGATCGGAGATGTTGATGTTCAGGCAAAATGGTTTCTCCGCTTTTTTCGCGAGCGCGATACCGTGCGACGTGACGGCGTGGTAGGAGGCGACGTTCTTCACGTTGGGCGTCGAGCCGTCGGGCAGCGTGTCGAGGATCGCGTCCCACGCCGGGTAGGGCGAGTAGGGCGTGGAGTGCGCGACTTTGCCGCGGATGCCGGTGAAGTAACCGGCGCCCTTCATGAGATCGGACATCACGGGGTAGCCGGGGTCCTTGATCATGTAGAAACCTTCGACGCGGTTGTTGTGCGGATAACGCCCCGAAAACATCACGTTGCGTGAGGGCATGCAGTTGCCGACCTGGACGAACGCGTGGTTGAAGCGGAGCGACTGCGTCGCGAGGCGATCCATGTTGGGCGTGGTGTCCTTGAGCTTGCAGCCGTAGACGCCGACGGAGTCGCAGCTCATGTCGTCCATCGTGACGATGAGGACGTTGAGCCGGTCGGCGGCGTGGAGGGCACCGCAGAAAACGCCGAGCAGAGAAATGAGTGCGATGCGGAGAGTCATGGAGAGCGGAACCAATTCAGAAAATTAACCACGGATGAACACGGATGGACACAGATGCGGAAAAAAGACCGCCTCAACACTGGCGTTGCATGATCGTGACAGATCGTTTTTCACGGCGAAGTTTCGGTTTTTGAAAACTGCTCGGTGAGTCCGTGTTTATCCGTGTCCATCCGTGGTTCAAATTCCGGGGAAAATGGAAACGCTGACGCCGTCGTTCACAGCACCCAGCCCTTGCGATACTCGCGGCTGAGGAATTTATCGGCGTCGCGCGTGTTGGTGACGCGCATCTTCGCGGCGTCCCACACAAGTTTTTTTCCGGCGCGGAACGCGACATTGCCGAGGTGGTTCGATTCGGTGAGCCAGCCGGCATACTCGAAGTCGGCGAGCGCCTTGCCCTGGCCCTTGCACGCGTTGATCCATTCGATCCAGTGGGTCTCGGCCTTCGGAATCGTGGGCGCGGGGCGGACAAAGTCGGCGAACTTGTTTTCCGGCAGCAGCACGTGCTTGGAATAGTTGGCGAGCAGCATGCCCTTGCTGCCAATGAAGAGCACGCCGTCCGGCCACTGCGGGATGGCCTGCTGCGTCCAAAGCGCGGGCTTTTCGTTGCCCTGATGCCACGTGAGTTTCACGGCCGGCAGTTCGCCGCGCGGGCCGAATTCATACACCGCGCGCATGGAGGCCGGCGCGATCTCGGGGTGGGGCTTGGGCCCGAACCCTTCGATGGTGAGCGGCGCTTTCAGCTTCAGCGCCCAGAAAGGCAGGTCGTTCCAATGCGAGCCGAGGTCGCTCATCGTCCCGTTGCCAAAATCCCACCAGCGATACCACTTCGGGCCGGGCACATAGGCTTCATTGAACGGCCGCGCCGGTGCGGGCCCGAGCCACAAATCCCAATGCAGCCCCGCCGGCACCGGCTGCGCCGGTGGCCGCTCCGCGACATACACGCGGTCCTTCGCGGCGTCGGACTCGGCTTTGCTCTGCAAGCCCCACGCGCGCGAGACCCACACGTGCGCCTCATGCACCGGCCCGATCGCACCGCCCTGGATCAGCTCGACGACGCGGCGATAATTCTCGGTCGCGTGCATCTGCACGCCCATCTGCGTGACGACGCCGGCCTTCGCGGCGAACTCCCGCACCGTGCGCGCCTCGGCCACATTGTGGGTGAGCGGCTTCTCGCAATAGACGTGTTTCTTGTGCCGGAGCGCGAGCATCGTCGCCATCGCGTGCGTGTGCTCGCACGTGCTGACGACCACGGCGTCGAACTCATCGGGCTGGTCGAAAATTTTGCGGAAATCGACGACCTTGCGGGCCTGCGGATACGGCGCGGCGGAGGCGTCGAGGCGTTTTTCGTCCACGTCGCAGAGGACGGTGACATTTTCCGAGGCGCAGCCCTTGAGGCTGGCCCCGCCTCGGCCGCCGGAACCCACAAACGCGAGGTTGAGTTTGCTGTTGAGATTCTGGCCGCGAAGAAACGCGGGAGCGGAAAACACCGCCGCGGTGGCGAGGGTTTTTTTGGCGAACTGGCGCCGAGTGAGGATGGGGGAGTTTGACAACATGGTGGAGC
>JANOAF010000480.1:0-16217 GCA_031411015.1 Opitutaceae bacterium
GCGAAAGTCGGCTTCGCGTGACGGGAAGGTTAGTTGCTACGGGGCGACGGCCGGCTAAACGGCCATGAACGACGCCAGGAACGAGAAGACCAAGGCCATTGTTTTTTGTCGCCTACACCAAGATGGCGGGGGAGCGCGAAACGGCGGACTGGGCGAAGCGGTCCGTCCGTTCCCATTCAACGGTGGTCCGAACTTCCCGACCTACACCGCGGGCGCTTGGTATCACAAGAAGCTCGGCGGAGCCCTCGCCAACGGCGATTTGCGCACGGCCCTCAAGGCCGCGGGCCGGTTAGAGGCGCACCGGCGCAAACGCGCTCTTCAGCGCCGTGGCGACATTTGGCGGCACGAAATGCCGCACGTCGCCGCCGAACTTTGCGACCTGTTTCACGAGTGAGGAACTCGTGTAGCTGAACTGCTCGTTGGGCATGACGAAGAGTGTTTCCACCTTGGGCTCAAGGTGGCGGTTCATCAGCGCCATGTTGAACTCGAATTCAAAGTCCGACAGCGCCCGCAGGCCACGGATGATGGCGTCGGCTTTCTGTTGGAGGCAAAACTCGACGAGCAGTCCGCTAAAGGTGGTCACCGTCACGTGGGGCCATTTCGCAACGTTCGGCGCAATCATCTCGAGCCGTTGCGCGGAGGTGAAGAGCGGCGCCTTGCCGGCGTTTTCGGCGACGGCGACCGTGACGCGATCGAAGAGTTTGGCCGCGCGGGCGAGCACGTCGAGGTGACCGTAGGTGATGGGGTCAAAGGTGCCGGGATAAATGCAATGGCGCATGGGCTGGCTCGGAGCGAAACCCAGTCAGTGCGGCGTGGCGACAGCGTTTTTTTTAGCCCGCCGGTGGGGGCGTAAATCAGGTTTGCGCCTCCGCTCAAACTCACCGGCGGGACGCTCGTGCCACGTGGCATGGGCGTGCCGCCCATGTCTTCAAACCGCCAGTCGCTCAAAATCTGATTCCCGCCCGCCAGCGAGCGGGGTTGACGGGCCGGCTGCGACATTCTTGGCCTCCGCGCTTGCCTTCACTGAAACGCGCCGTGTTTTCTCACGTCTTCCTGTCGCATGAGTCTTCCGAACATCCTCACCCTTTCGCGCGTGCCGCTGATGTTCATCGTGGTCGGGCTCATGTATTCCGACATGAAGTATGCGGCGACGATCGCGTTCTGGCTCTTTATCATCGCGGCGCTCACCGACTGGCTGGACGGCAAGATTGCGCGCGAGCGCGGCGAGGTGTCGTCGTTTGGCCGGTTCATGGACTCGGTCATCGACAAGGTCATGGTCATCGGCCTGATGATCGCGTTGGTCAACGATGCGGCGAATTTCATGGGGCACGACATCGTCGCGATGGTGCTGCTACTCTGCATTCTATCCCGTGAGTTCGCGATCTCGGGGCTGCGCATGGCGGTGGCGGTCAAGGGCCAGGTGGTCGAGGCCGACGCCGGCGGAAAGGTAAAAACGTTCGTCCAGCTCAACGCCATCGGCTGGTTGATCGGGGCGCGGATGTTGATTCAGGATTTTCATTTTTCGGGTGACGATCGTCACTGGCCAGGAATTGCGCGGATGATCGGGATGGGGCTCTACGTGCTCTCGGCGTTGCTGACGATCACCTCGGGCATCTCGTATTTTCGGAAACACGGTCGGGTCTTGTTCAGCTAAACGATGCGTCTCGCGCACCCGGCGTGGCCCCGCTTTCTCCCGCGTGACTTGGTGCTCGGGTTGGCCACCCTTGGTCCCATTGGCCGCCGCTTGCCGGCACCGGGCACTTGGGGATCGCTGGCGGGGCTGTTGTATTTCGCGGTGTTTTTCTATCGCACGAGCATCGGGGGAATTCTGATCGCCAGTGTGATTGGTGCCTATCTCGCGGTGGTATTTTGCGGTGAGGCCGAGCTGCGGCTGCGGAAAAGGGATCCAGGAGAAATCATCCTCGATGAATTTATCGTGATGCCGCTCTGCTTTCTCGGCTGGCGCACGCTGCCGGCAGCGCTGCCCGCCTGGGCGGTGCTGCTCGCGGGTTTCGCGTTGTTTCGATTTTACGACGTCCTGAAGCCACTCGGCATTAGCCGGCTGCAATCGCTGCCCGGCGGTTGGGGCGTGGTAGTCGACGACGTCGCCGCGGCGCTCGCAGCCTGTGCGACGTTGCATATCGCCGGCTGGATTTGGCTGCGATGGGCGGCATAGGCTCGACCTCAGAGTAGGGCGGTGTCTCTGGCCCGCCCTCCGAATACTCGCGCGGACGAGGGCGGGTCAAAGACCTCGCCCTACCTCGGGATCTACGGCAGCGGCTGGAGCTGCTCCGCCGGGATCTTCACGAGCAGGCCCTGCTGCAGCACATCGACGGCGAGCACGACGCCCTGTGGATTCGCCGGATTGTCCACCAAGCCCTCGAGCCCGTGGAGCGGTCCGCCAATAATCTTCACGCGCCGGCCCTTCGTGAGCAGCGGCATCAGGCTCAGCTCAAAACCCGAGGCCACGATCACGCGCACATCGGCGAGCTGGCGGAGAAATTTCGCTTCGTCTTCGATCGCGATGATGCGGGCCAGCAAGTCCTGTTGGTAGAGCCGGGATTTTTTGGCCGCGGGGACTTGGGCGAAGACGTAGCCGGGGAAAAGCGGCTTGGTGAATTTTTTCGTGCGGGCACCATAGCGCCGCACGCTTTCGACCAGCGCGAGATAGTGCGTGAACGCTTCCGCCGTCAGCAGCGCGGCAAATTTCTTTTCGCACCGCGGGCGCGTGTGGCAGACGAGCCAGCGGAGTTCGATCATCGCTCAACCCTTGAGCAGAAAGCGCAGCGCCGCGTGATAGCCCTCAAGCCCGAGGCCCGTAATCACGGCGATACAGGCGGGGGCGGTGAGCGATGTGTGGCGAAAATCCTCCCGCTTGTAGATGTTCGAGATGTGGACCTCGATCGTCGGCAGGTGCGCGCCGAGCAGGGCGTCGCGCAGGGCGACACTCGTGTGCGTGAACGCGCCGCCATTGATGATGATCCCGTCGAACTTCGCATCCACGAGCGACGCGATCCTGTCGATGAGCGCGCCTTCGTGGTTGGACTGAAAAAACTCCAACTGCGCCGCGGCTCCAAATTCCGTGCGCAACGCCTGCTCCAGATCGGCGAGCGTGGCGCGGCCGTAGATCTCGGGCTCGCGTTTGCCGAGGCGGTCGAGGTTGGGGCCGTTGAGGATGGCGATCTTTTTCATGAAGGGAGGGGATTAATTCAGAAGCCAGGGAGCCAGGAAAAGACAAATCCGGGTTTGGCTCTTGGTTTCCTGGCTTTTGAATTCAGTGAGTCAGGCAGTTTGATCTTTTGTGGTCATTGCGAGGCACACAGTGACGAAGCAATCCCTCCCAGATTCTTGCTGGATTGCCACGCCCGGCTGCGCCGGACTCGCAATGACAAACCAACCGACCATGGCTTGAATTCACAGCGGATTGTCCGTCGCAATGAATTCCCACGGGAGCTTGAATTTTTTCGCGAGCTCCGCCGCGAGCGCCTGCACGGCGTGAACTTCCGTCGCGTAGTGGCCGCAGAGGTAGAGGTTTAATTTTTCCTCCTGCGCGCGGTTAAACCATTCCTCGCGCAGCTCGCCGGTCACGAGCGTGTCGACGCCCGCGGGGGCGAGCTCCGGCACCGCGCTGTTGCCGGAGCCACTGCAAAACGCGATCGCGCGCGGCGACTTCGAGCCGCACTCGATGGCGATGACGCGTCCGTAGAGTTTTTCCAGTTTCGCGCGCAGGGCGGCGCGAGTGAGCGGGGATTTCGCGATGCACCCAATCGACTCGCCGTCGCGGACGAGAAACGGACGCGACGGTTTGAGCCCGAGTTGTTGCGCGAGCAGCGCGTTGTTGCCAATCTCGGGATGGCCATCGAGCGGAAGATGATTCGAGTAGAGGGCGCAGTTGCCCTGCACGAGCGTAGTGACGCGATCGTAGACGGCGCCGGTGAGCGGCCGCGGCATGTCCCAATACATCCCGTGATGCACGATGAGGAAATCGACGCCGGCGGCCACCGCTTGTTGAAATGGCACCAGGCCCGCATCGACCGCGGCACCGATTTTGGTGACGCGGCCGCTGTTCGCGACTTGCAGGCCGTTGAAGGCGCCCGGCGCATCCTTGAAGGCCGCGCGGCGCGTGCGCTGGTCGCAGTAGTGAACGAGGTCTTGGAGTGTGGTCATGGGGCGGAGCCGATCCGGCAGCTGTGTGCGCTAAAGCCCGCGCCAAAACTCACGAGCCAAAAATCTCCCGTGGCATCGGGCGTCGCGGTCCTCAGCGTTTCCTCCAGCGCGAAGAGCACGGAGGGACTGCTCATGTTGCCGTGCTCGCGGAGCACGCGGGCGCTCGCCTCCAGCGAGTGCGGCGCCACGACTGGCGCGAGCGCTTCGAGGACGTCGCGCCCGCCGCCGTGCGACACGACCCGCGTCACGGGCCGTGGCCCCCGCGCACGCCAAAGATCTCCGACCGCGCTTGCGCCCAGCTCGGGCACGGAGCGATCGAGGAGATTGCGGAGTTTGCCGCCGCGCTGCTCAAAGCGCAGTTTGTCGCGGTCGGCGGGCCGTTGCGTGGTGTTGAATTCAAAAGCGCGGAGCGGCACTGCGCCCGGCGTGCTTTTCCAGATCGTCGCCGCGGCCCCGTCGCCGAAAAGACAGGCGCTGATGATGACGCCTGGGTCGTCGTCGAGGTAGAACGCCGCCGAACAAATTTCAACGGCCACGCAGGCGACCGTCGCCCCCGGATGCGCCGCGAGGATGTGGCTCGCCGCGCGCAACGTCGGGATCGCCGCACCGCAACCGAGGCCGACGAGATCTTGAAGAAACACATTTGTGCGCAGTCCAAGTTGCTCTGCGACGTAGCTGGTGACGCCCGGACAAAGGTAACCGGTGCAGGTGCAGATCAGGAGCGCGTCGATTTGATCCGGTTGCACCCCGGCCTGGGCGAGCGCGGCCGTGAGCGCACGACCCGCCAGTTGCGGCGCCTCGGTGCGAAACGCGGCGTTGAGTTGGTCCGCCGAGAGATCGAAGACTCCGCCGATGTCGGGCAACGCAAAGTGCCGGCGCGCGATGCCGTGGTCGCCGCGGAGGATCGTGTGCAGGATGAGCATCGATCGTTTCTTGAGCCGCTGCCGAATCGGCGAAGCCTGCGCGATTTCCCAGCACTCGGCCTGCGAGAACGACGTGGTGGGAAGGGCCGTGGCGAGAGCGTGGAGATACATGCTAGTGGAGCGTCGCGTAAAGCGGACGAAACGGCAACAGCCGGGCGCGACTGAGCGCGGCCAGCCAGCGTTGGCGGTGCGGTTGCAGGAGGAACGGATGCAGCGCGCCAGCCGAAGCGAGCCGCAGGCGAAATCGCGAGCGGAGGGCGCGCTGGATTTCGCGGCGCGCCTTTTCCCAGCTGATTTCGCCGCGCGTGTAGGCGAGCAGCGGAACGAGGGCGATTTCGGCGCTCTGAAACGCCATCGCCATGCCGTTGCCGGTGAAGGGCGGAATCATCGCGCTCGCATCACCCAGCGAGACTCGGGTTGCTCTCGGCATCTGCGGGTCAAAACCGAGCGCGGCCACGGCGCAAAACGATTCCGGCTCGATCCGGGCGGCGGCGAAGCGCTGAGCGAGGGCTTCAAGTCCCGCCGCGCGCAGATAGGCGAGGAGAAGTTCGGGACCGGGGCCGGCCAGCGGCCGGCGTCGAAACAGGCCGCAGATATTGACCGCGTCGTCTTCGATGCGGGCGAGACCCACGTAGCACGACGCCCCCAAATGCATCTCAAGCTCGCGGGTGAGCGCGAGATCGCGCGCGTGAATTTTTAAACCAATCCATTTTGAGGCCGTGGCGCGTCGTCGGCCCGTGGCCCAGATCACGCCCGGCTTTTCCGCCTTTGCGGACACGCGCGAGTCGAGAATCAATTCGCCGCCGCTCGCGGTGAAACTCGCGGCGAGTCGCGCATCGAGCAGGTGACGACTGAGTCCTAATGCCGGCGCGGGTAAGCGATGGATTTGCGGCGGTCGATCGCGGGAAAACCAAGCGACCTCGCGGTGGTGCAGGGCATCGGCCAGTGCGCTTTCGAGGCCGAGTCGAGTGAGGGTGGCGGGTGCCAGCCCTGTGATGAATTCGCCGCACACCCGGTGGCGGGGATAGCGTCCTGCTTCGTGCAGGGTCACTGGCACCTCGTGGCGTCGCAGTGCGATTCCGAGTGAAAGCCCGGCAAGCCCGCCCCCGATGATTTCGACGGGCTGCGCGTTCATGCGCTGGGGGTTCGGTCCCGCGGAGCGTGCATCGTCTTGGTTGGGCTGTCGCCGCAAGCGTGAGCGAGTGGTGATCCGTCCACTCGCTCACGCTCGCGGCTAAGGGCTGGGTTCGATGTTCTCATGCGGGGATTGATCAAATGCCTCGGCGCTGGCCCGAGGATATTTGCGAGCGTCGCACGGCGATCATGTGGTGGAGGCCGAGCAGAGTGGTGGAGCAGTGGACTTCCCACTCAGGGGCGGCGAGGCCGAGCGTGCGTGCCAGTTCCTTGCCGCGAAAACCCGCCGCAATGCTCACGTGGGCGTCGTGCAGCGAGACGCGGTTTGCGCCGAAAAGCGGCCCGAGCGAGCGGTAGAGCACTTGCGAAATACGGCGCCGCTCCGGTTCGCAGGCGACCACCACTCGGGCGTGACGACGCAATTTCGCGCCGAGTGCCGCGAGTTCCTCGTCGGAAAATTGATGGAAGATCAAATTGCCGACGACCACGGCGTAGGCCGCGAAACCAGCGAAGGTCCGCAAATCGGTTCGGTGCCAGGCCCGCATGGCGGGCCAGTCATGCGGTCGTGGCCAGAGGTCGATGCCATCGAGCTCAACTTTTGCGGGGCGGAGATGGCGGCCGAGTTCGCCCGTGCCCGCCCCGAGTTCGAGGGCGATTTCGCCGGGACGGATCAGGCGTGGCAAGGCGCGACCGAGCCAGCGATGGTTGCCGAGAATCGCGTTGGTCAGGCGCAGGTCGCGGCGATTTTGCAGCGCGTCCGGGTGGTCGTGGGGCAGAGAATCGAGCCACTCGGGCTGAAGCGTGCGTTGCATGCGGGGTGCGGGCGGCGGCAGAATTTAGGGAACGAAGGTTGCCCGTCGCCACTGACCTGTCCAGATTGCGCCGACGATTCCCATGAGTTCTTCCGCTTCCGCCGCCGGTTCGCCCGATTTTCCCCCGAATTCACCCGCGGCCGTGTTGCCCGTGGATTTGATTGCGGAGGCGACGGAGAAATTTCCGCACCGGCCCTCGTGGGACGAGTATTTCATGGCGACAGCGGTGTTGCTCTCTACCCGTTCGAACTGTGAGCGGCTGCACGTGGGCTGCGTGATCGTGACCGGGGGCGCGCGGAAAAACCGCATCGTGGCCGCCGGCTACAATGGCTTCCTCCCGAGCACGCCGCACGTCTCGCGCCTGCGCGACGGTCACGAGCAGGCTACCGTGCATGCGGAGCAAAACGCCGTGGCGGACGCCGCGCGCCGCGGCAGCTCCGTCGAGGGCTGTGTGGCCTACGTGACTCATTTCCCCTGCATCAACTGCGCGAAGATTCTCGCCGCCGCCGGCATCGCGAAGATCAAGTATCGCGTCGATTACTCGAACGATCCGCTCGTCGCGCCGCTGCTAGCCGACGCGGGAGTGACGGTGCTTAAACTATGAAAAAAAACACGACTACCCGCTTTGAGTGTGATGGCGTAGCCGTAGCCCGGTGCTTCAGCCCGCGGCTGGGTGGTCGAAGTGCGGGCTGAAGCACCGCACTGCCTTCCATGCGCGAGCCCACCAAAACCTCCGAGAAATCCCTCGCCGGATCGCTGTTACTGGCGCACCCGGCGATGAAGGATCCGAATTTCCGACGGAGCGTGGTGCTGATGTCGGTGCATAACAATGAGGGGGCGATGGGGGTCGTGCTCAACCGGCCGATGGGCAAGCGCCTCGGCGAGCTGAGTGGTGATTTCGCCCTGGGCGCGCTCGCGAGTGTGCCGCTCTACAACGGCGGTCCGGTCGAGACGAAGCAGCTGGTGCTCGCGGCGTGGCAGATTCGCGATGATGGTTTCCGAATGCACTTCGGGATCGAGCCCGACAAAGCGGAGCAATTGCTGACTGAGGCTGGCACGCAGGTGCGCGCATTTCTCGGCTACTCGGGTTGGTCCGCCGGCCAGTTGGAGAACGAGATGAAGCAACACACGTGGGTGGTCACCGAAGTGCCGGAGGATCTGCTCGCCCACGCGCAGGACGATAGTCTCTGGCGCACCGTGCTCGGCCGCGAGGGCGACGAATGGCGCCTGCTCGCCGGCGAGCCGGAAGATCCCGGCTTGAATTGATTTTCAGGCAGCGATCCCAGGGGCGGAGGCCACTCCTTGGTTTCGAGCTTACCCCGCGCCCCGTTTTCAGATTTTCTCCCAAGCACGGTCAGCCACGGGGTCGCGGCCCTCGTCGTATTCGATGTGGTCGACGATCGTCTCGATAACTTTGCCGGTTAGGCCGCTGTCGCGGATCCGCTGGGGGAGCACGGCGGAGCGTTCGTCCCGCCAGCCGAGTTTGAGCAGGAAACGATTCCACACGTGGCATTCCTCCTCGGTGCGAGGCGTGCCGCGTGCATGCACCCACGCGAGAACTTCCTCATCCGTGCCACCGGCGAGCGTGCGTTCGCGGAGTAAGTCGTAAGGCACGCCGAGAAACCGGCAGCAACGCCCGTCGAGGACGTAGGTCTGCGCGTCTCCGAGATTGGCCCCGTAGTCGGCCGGGAGCTTGCCGGCGGCGTGGAGCCGGATCTTGTCGAGCATGCGGCCGAAATAAACGACGCGGCCCACTTTGGCGTAAACACTGCGGAGACCGGGGACGTGTGGCATGGGGAGTCGGGAAAAGGGAAAGGGCGCAACGTCGGGCACGCAACTTATCCGCCCGATTGATTCCCACAGTTCAGTTCGATTTTTTGAGGCCGGTGCACGGTGCGATCTCAGTCAAGGGGAGGGCGCCGCGAAAATTCGAGTTGATTCCGTGTCTGCGGTTTCTCCGCGGGAAGCACTCAGAGTGTGTCGAAAAAGGTCTCCTTGCTTGTCATTCTGAGCGGAGCGAAGAATCCAGCAGGACATGCGCACCCCTGAAAACGCCGCGTTGATCCAAGTGGATTCTTCGCTCCGCTCAGAATGACAGACCCTTTTTCGACGCGCACTCAGGTCCGGAATCCTGATTATCGCCCGGGGCGTAGTCGCCCCTTTATGCGCTCGCGGCGGGCGGGTCCGAAACTACGTTGAAAACGTCAGGCACGGAAATGATCCATCGGGACGAAATTATCGCAGGCCTCCTCGCTTTCGCCGCCGTTGGTGGCAGCGGCTTTGCCCAGCCGGACACCGACGGTGGCCGTTCGTTGGTGCGCCTCGAGGGCGGCGGCTTCGTGGATGAAGACACGGTGCGCACGGCGAGAGAGACCGTTTCGCACAGCGTCACTTTGCCCGAATGGAAAAATCCGCGGGGATTTGAGAAAGATGTTTTTACTTTCACCCGGCTCATTTTCTGGTCGGACCCCTCGCGACCTTCGGAACGCGGGGGATTTCGTGGGAGTTTTGGTGGCGGCGGCGGGCCCGGCGGTTTCGGTCGACTGGGCTGGGTGGTCGATTACCCCGACGCCGACCTGAATTTTTCCCATCGCTTGCAACAGCTCACGTCCATGAAAGCCGATCCCGATGCGCGCGTGCTCCGGCTCACGAGCCCGGACCTCACCGACTATCCCTTCATTTACATGGAGCATATCGAGCGCCTGAACCTGCGTCCGCCGGAGGTCACCGCGCTGCGCGCGTATCTCCAAAATGGCGGCGTGTTGCTGGTAAATGATTTCTGGGGCGCGATGGCGTGGCAGAATCTTCGCTCCGAAATGGACCGGGTGCTGCCCGGCCGGACTTGGACTGAGCTCACGATGGAGCACCCGATCTTCCACTGCGTCTACGAACTGCGCGGTCCGATGAGCAGCCTGCGCGTGCCCTCGATGCAGCGTTGGAACACCGACTACAATCCGGCCGATCCCAGTTCCAATCCCACCCGCGGCGATCGGGGCGCGGGCTATGAGACGATGCACGTGCAGGCCCTGCTCGACGAACGCGGGCGCATCGCCGTGCTCGCGATTCACAATTCCGACATCAGTGACGGCTGGGAACGCGAAGGCGAGTATGCGGACTACTTCAAGGTGTTCTCCGAGGCCCGGGCCTATCCGCTGGGCATCAATATTGTTTTCTACCTCCTGACCCATTGAGCGGCCCGCGTTGTCCGGACCGCATGCGCCGGTGTTGAATTTTCGAGATTGGCTTAGCCGCGGGCGGCCTTGCTTATGACTCCGTCGAATTGGTCTCGGCGCCGTAGCTGCCGGAATGAAAATGCGCTTCGCGAAATAGTTTCATCCGCGGCCGCAACCTCGCGCGTGCCGCCGTGTCGGTCGAAGGGAACCAAACCCAATCAAAATATGAAAACCCAAGAGATTGCCGATAAGTTAGTCGCGTTCTGCCGTGCCGGAAAATTCGAGGCCGCCCAGAAAGAGTTGTTTGCGGCCGATGCCGTGAGCACAGAGCCCAAGGACAGCGAGGCGTCGACCAGAGAAACGAAAGGCCTGCCCGCCATCATCGAGAAAGGGCACAAGTTCATGGGGATGATCGAGAAGATGCATTCCATCACCGTGTCCGACCCAATCGTCACCGACCATGTGTTCGCCTGCACGATGAGCCTGGATGTGACGATGAAGGGTCAGAGCCGGATGACGATGTCCGAGCTGTGCGTTTATCAAGTGAAGGACGGTAAGATCACCTCCGAGCATTTCCACGTGTGAAGCCATGAAAAAGAAAACCCCGGCCAAGGCGTCCAAGAAAAGGGCGGCGAAGGAAAATTGGATTGCGGGCGCGATTGGCAAACCCGGCGTGCTGCACCGGGCTTTGGGCGTGCCGAAAGGGACGAAGATTCCACTGGCGAAGCTCAAGGCGCACGACACGGGTAACTCGCCCTTGGCGAAACGCGCCCGACTGGCTGAGACGTTGCGCAAATTCAAGCATTGAGCAGGTTTGAGGTGTGACTCCCGGAAGTCTCAACCGGTCACCGGAAAATTGAAGCCCCACCGCCACCTCCCGCCTACTCGCAAGCGCGTCAATGCCCTCGTGGCTGTGCTGCGCTCCATTCCGCATGATCGCTATGTCGCCATTCTCGCCGCGCTCTTTGGTCTGGTGGCTTTGCGCTCTCTGATCGGCGCGCACGAGTTGCCCACTTGGCTCCTTGAGAACGTTCCGGTGGCGCTGGGTTTGCTTTTCCTGGCGGTGACATACCGGCGCATGCCGCTGTCCCGTGTGAGCTATTCTTTGATCGTCCTGTTTTGGAGCCTGCATGAGATCGGTGCGCACTGGACCTATGCGAAGGTGCCCTACGACGACTGGTGGCGGTCGGTCTTCGGCGTGACGCTTAATTCGCAACTCGGTTTCAGCCGGAACAATTTCGACCGGCTGGTGCATTTTTCCTATGGGTTCCTCGTGGCCTATCCCCTGCGCGAGGTTTTCCTGCGCGTTGCGAGCGTGCGCGGTTTCTGGGGCTATTTTCTCCCGTTCGACGTCGCCGTGAGCACATCGGCGTTCTACGAATTGATGGAATGGGCGACGGCCTCTGTGGTCGGCAGTGACTCCAGCAACGACTTCCTCGGCTCCCAAGGCGACGTCTGGGATGCGCAAAAGGATATGGCGCTGGCCTCGCTCGGCGCGCTCCTGGCGATGACCGGCATCGCGCTGATCACGTGGCACTACAAACGCGACTTTGCCCGCGAATTCGGCGAAAGCTTCCGGATCAAACGCGCCGCGCCCTTGGGCGAGGAGGCGATCGCGAAAATCCAGATGGAAAGGTAAGCCCGCTAATTCGCAGGCCTGCCTTCCCAACAAGCACTGCACCGCTGCCTTCATTTTGGATGCGTCACACTTAACCCCCGAACCCCGATGCTGAACCCCGCCACCCCTCCTTTGAAGCCGCGCCGCTTCTCGATGATTCGCTCGTTTGTCTTCGCGGATTTTCTCACGCTGGTGAATGGTCTGTGTGGCGCCGGCTCGGTGCTGGCAGCGATGTTCTTCCTCGTGAATGTCGAGGCCCGCTGGCTCTACCTCGCGATGGCGCTGCTGCCGATCGCGTTGATTTTCGATTTTGCCGACGGTCGGGTGGCCCGCTGGCGTCACCGGTCGTCACCGCTCGGCGCGGACCTTGATTCGCTCGCCGATGTTATTTCGTTCGGCATGGCACCGGCCGCGATCGGATTCGCGGCGGGCCTGCGCGGCGCGCTGGATGTGGCGATTCTGCTGTTTTTCGTGGTGTGCGGGATTAGCCGTCTCGCCCGCTTCAATGCCACGGCGGACGCGCTCGCCGATGAGAGCGGCAAGGTGAAATATTTCGAAGGCACGCCCATTCCCACGAGCGTTCTGATCGTGGTGTTGCTGGCCGTGCTGCAAATGCAGGGCCTACTGGGACGCAACGTCTGGCTCGGGTGGTGGGATCTCGGCGGCCTCGTCCTGCATCCGTTGACGCTGATTTATTTGATCAGCGGCAGCCTCATGATCAGCACGATCCGCGTGCCAAAACTTTAACCCGCCGGCGGCGGGAGGGCGCTCAGGTTCACCAATCACTAAGGAACCTAGACATCGTTGGCGTGACGGATCAGAGGTATGCACCGCATGGCCTTTACCACCACGAACCTCGCAATCATCGCCCGCGCCTCGTTGCGGCTCCTGTGCTGCACCTCAATTCTGGCATTCAGGCCGGCGTTCGCCGCTGATGCTCCCGCGGCCAAGGGCGATGCAGCGGCCGCGAATCGCGCCGCAGCCAGGGACAAAGACGCGATCGTTTCGACGAAACCGATGGAGACCGAGGCCGAAGGCACGGGCGTGCACGGGCAGCTCGTCGTCGCCCCGGAGATTCTCACCCCTGATACGCTCACCGATCTGACCTACACCATTACGGAGGAGCCATTGTATGGCCGGGTCGGCCTCGCCGGGGGCGGTGATGAGGCGGATTTTTTCAAAAATAAAACCTCGCGCCTCGGCTATTTCGCGTATCGCCCGCAAGACGGCTACGTGGGCAAGGATTCCTTCTCCTACACGGTGCGCAATGAGACCTCCGGCCTCCTCTTCAAGAGCACCGTGGAGATCACCGTGAAACCGGCTCCCGCCGTTATGCTGGAAAAATTCGAGGTCGGTGCCAGCCGCGAGCGTTCCATGAACGTTCGCAGCGTCGAGCTTACGACGCGTCCGAATTCGCCGGTCACGCAAAAGCTGCCGAGTCACGAGGACTTCATGACGCTGGCTGATCGTCTCCTCATCGCCGCCCCGAAGGTCTCCTACCTGCTGGACGAAAAGGCGAAATCGCAGAACGGAACGGCCAAGCTCGATCGTGCCACCGGCCAGCTCTCCTATGCGCCCAACCCCGGCTTTATCGGCGAGGATAGATTCAAGTATTACACGATGGACGAAAACAACGCGCACCTCGGTGTCGAAAATGTGATCACGGTCAACGTCGAGCCGATCCGCAACGCGAAGCACATCGCGGTCGATCGCTCGCGCAGCCGCGAGGTCGACCTCGTGTTCGTGATCAACAATTCGCCGTCGATGGCCGCCCACCAGAGCCGCCTCGCGGACAACCTGAGTCGCTTTCGCCAACTCTTCCGCGCGCGCGATCTCGACTACCGCATCGGCGTGCTCACCACCGATTTCGTGAACGGTGATTCAGATCGCCGGCCCGGAGATCAGCCTTTTTTCAAGGAGGTCCGCTCCGTGGCCCTCGATCCGGCGGGCAAGCCGGAACTCGACAGCCGCGGCCGGCCGAAGGCGGTGACCAAGCGCGTCGCGAGCAACGGGTCGCTCGTCACGCTCCCGGCGCTGGCCCAGCCATGGATCACGTCGCAGACGCCCGACAGTATCTTTGCCGAGCTCGTGAAGGTCGGCACGAATGGCGACAGCAACCGCACGGCATTTACCTCCGTGTATAATTTCGTGGCGGGTTACTATAACAAGCAGCACGCGTTCCTGCGACCCGACGCCACCACGATTGTGGTCTTCTTCATGGACGAAGAGGAGACGCGCATGGCCTTGTGGAAGGAGCAACGGAATGGTCCACCCCAGGCGGAGTGGATCGAGAACGGCAAACTCCCTGATCTGCTCAACCAAAAGAACGCGCGCAGTGCAGCCGTGCGCCAGACGCTCGACGGTTACATCAATTACTGGGTGCTGCGCCCCTTCATCATCGCCAAGGGCAACAAGCGCGGAAAACTTGAGATCCACGCGGTGGTTTCGCCGAACAATCTCTCGCACCGGCGCGCGGCGGAGCTCACGGGCGGCACGGTGCTGAACATCGAGAGCGATTTCTCCGGTCCACTCGCCGCTCTGGGCGATCGCATCGCCGACACCGTGGCGGTCGCGCTCGAGCCCGTCGGAACAGCTGCGACCTTCTACAAAAAGAGCCTGCGCGTGCTCGTCGATGGTCAGGAGGTGCGCCCCGACCCGCAAAACGGCTGGGTCTACGACGAGCTTACACACAGCATCCGTTTCCAGGGCACCGCCAAGAAGCAGGCCTTCCTCGCGAAGATCGACATCACCTACGACGAGCACATGTGACTGGGCTCAGCCCTTTTTTCTTAAGCGGAAGAGAGTATACTGCGTCCTCAACCGAACGGTAGACGCCCGGACAATGTGAAGGGGGCGCGCCGAACACTGCCCAGCGATCGAAAAAGGGAACGGGGGTTCGAAGTAGGGCTGGTCTCCGACCTGCCCTTTTCTCCTCCGCGGGCGGGTCAGAGACCCGCCCTGCTTTCAAACCCGCGCCGTCACAACTTCAGGTAAGCCGAATTAACGTTCGCCAGGCTTGAGCTGTGATGGTCCGTGTGATCCGCGGCTGAAAAACTGCCCGATTCCCGGGCTCTAGGCCTTACTTCAACTCCGTCATGAAACCCGGCAGTGACCACTGGTTGTTCAGGCTGTTCGGATTGGCGTAGCTCGCCGGGTAAAGCGTCGCGAGGTGGGCGCGGACTTCCTCCTGTGACTTGCCCTGCTTGATCATCGCCGCGATGGCAGTGCGCATCTTGACGACGTTATCGCGATAAGTCTGTAGGCCGGCGCGGTTGGTTACCGTCCCGTGGCCCGGGATCACTTTGTCGAATTCGAGCGCGGCCAGCGCGGCGTCGATGGTCTTGCTCCACTCGACGAGGCTGCCGCCGCCGGAGTAGTCGATGAGAGGCGTCAACCCCGCCATCAGATCGCCCGTGTGAACCACGCGCTGCGCGGGAAAATAAACGAGCACGTCACCATTCGTGTGACCGCGGCCAAAATAGCGGGCGCGCACTTCCTTGCCGCCGAGGAACACGGAGGTCTCGTCCGTGAATGTGATTCGCGCCGGCTTCATGCTCGCCGGGGCACCGCTCTGTTTTCCGCCGACGATGTTTTCGCGCGCGTTTTTATGGGAGATGATTTCCGCGACCTCAATGAACCGCGTGTTGCCGCCGCTGTGATCGGAGTGGTGGTGGGTGTTGATGACGTATTTCACCGCCTTGTCCGTAACCGTCTTCAGCTGCGCGACGATGCCCTCGTAGTCCTGCTCGAACTTAGCGTCCACGAGCACGACACCCTCATCCGTCACGAGCACGCCTACATTGCCGCCGCTGCCGATGATCACAAAAAGATCGTCAGCGACCTTCTCGATCCCCAGCGGAGGCCGCCCCTGCTTCGGCTGCGGCTGGGCGAGGCCGTTGTGCCACACCGCACCAAGCACGAGGAGAGCGAAGGCAAACAGCGGAATGATTCGGCGCATTGGGAAGAATGAAGTTGGGGCGATGGTTGGAAAAATCGGGTGCGAATCGAGATCAGAATGGGAGCGGGTGCGCCGACTGGAAATTTTCAATCCCTACTTTGCGGCATGGGTGTGCCCCGCCAGTCCAGAGTGGGGCCAAAGCCTCCTCCTTGGTCTCTCCGGCCCGACATGCTCTGTTCCGGCTGGCTCGTCGCATGTAAATCATACAGGTGTCGAACCGTGAAATCGAGCGACGACGATCTGCTCCGAGATCCAGAGCCGTTTTTCGAGAAACCGAAGTTCCTTTCCTTATTGTTAGGTGGCGTCCTCGTGCTTGCCGCAGGCTACTATTTCATCGTCCACCTTTCATTCGGTGCACCTGACAAATCTGGCGAGTTCGGCGACTCCTTCGGCGGGATTAATGCCGTGGTCACGGGACTCGCTTTTGCCGCC
>JANOAF010000481.1:0-2336 GCA_031411015.1 Opitutaceae bacterium
GATGATGCGGAAACTGAAGAGCACCTTGCCATTAAGATGCAGCGAGGACTCGAAGCAAATGCCCGGCGACCGGTGCAACTGCGAGACCACCACGCGCTCAGCGCCATTGATCACAAACGTACCCTGCGGCGTCATGAGCGGAATCTCGCCCATATAGACCTTCTCCTCCTTGGTGCCTTTCTCTTCCTTGAGTTGAAAAGTGACGTGCAGCGGCGCGCTGAAAGTCTGGCTCTCGCTCATGGCCTCACGCTGGCTCAACTTCGGCTCGCCGATTTCATAGCTGGCAAAGTCGAGGGTGATTTTACCGTCGTAACTCTCGATTGGGAAGACTTCCTTAAACACTGCTTGAAGCCCCGTCTCCTTCCGCTTGCTGGGCGTGACGCTCTCCTGGAGAAACTCGACGTAGGAGTCGAGTTGGATTTCAATGAGATTTGGAGGCTCGGCGCCTTCGCGGATTTTGCCGAAATATTTGCGTTCAGACATGGGATATTGCTCAGTGGGCGGTTGCTTGCGGTCGGCGCCTCATTCCGCCAACCAGCCAGCGGAAGAAACGATGTAAAATCTTGCCTTTAGAACCTCGGATCCACGCCACACGCAGAGGCGCAGAAACGCAGAAGTCGGCTTTCGGCTTCTGCGTTTCTGTGTTTCAGCTTGGAAAAATGTGGGCGGCGGACGACGACGGTGCTCAAGACGAAAACTGCGAGGTGATCAACCTCGCAGAAGTGGAATGTCGAGACTCACACGCGTTCCCATGCCCGGCAAGAATATTTTACAAACTTTTTCTGGCATCAGATTTGGGGTGAAACTTCCGGTGTGGCGAGGCCGCTCGCATGGGCGAAAAGGTGAATATTCAGAAGAAGCAGACTTTTCATTGTTTTTGTGAAGTTCCCGGCCTTCGTGCCTCGGTGCGTTGACTCGAAATGTTGGTTTGTGCCGGCCACACAAAAACTTTGGGGCGTGGCGTTACAGGGGGGAACCCAGGTGCTACCCGCGCCGCTTCCCAGAATCCTAAAAGCCATGATCCACAAGCCCACATCCTTCCTCGCGCTCGCGGTCGCCTTCGCGGCGGTCCCGCTGTTTGCGCAAGACAATCCTTCACCACAACGCCCTCCCGAGCCAAGCCGTGAGTCCGGTCCGCGCCACGACGGGCCTGCCCGTGATAGGCATCAATCGGCGCCCGGTTTTTTCGCCAGGCTCGACGCAAACCGTGACGGTACACTCGACTCCGACGAACTTGCGAAAGCCGCTGATGTGCTGCGCGGCATGGACCGGAACAAAGATGGCAAAGTGACACCGGACGAGCTTCGGTCGCACGGCGACGGGCCAAGCCGAAACGAGCGCGGCAACGACCGACGTCGGGATGGCGATGCCCGTTCGGGTCCGGCGCGAGGTGATGGGGATCGGGCGCGGTCGAGCGAAGGTCGCGAACCGGGTCGCCCGGACGGGGATCGGGCACATCGGCCAGAAAGTCGTGATTCGCGCGGGCCTCGCCCCGACGCGATGCATGACCGCCGACCGGACGGGGATCGCCCTAGCCAAAGTGGTCCGCAGAATTCGCCAAAGAGTGAGCCGCGCCGCGATGGCCCACCAGCGGGCAATCCGCAGGGAGATGCCCGAGCGCAAGGTGGCGATCGCCACTGGGGACGTGGGCAAATGGATCGCCGGGCGGAAATCGCCAAACGACTCGACCAGCGGAGCCAGCGTCCTAATGACATGCGGATGGCACCGCGCGTGGAGGGCGCCCAACGCCCGCCGCAGCCCGGCGGCGACCGAGCTCCGCAATCCGCTCCGTGGAATCGTGGACCTTCAGCCCAAGGTGGTCCCAGCCCCATGAACCGCGGACCGCAGCACCCTGGCCCCGACATGGAACGCCGTGACGGTCCCCCTCCTCAAAACGGACCGCACGGCCCGGATCGCCAACCGCCGCAATGGGGTAGTGACCGGAAGGGCGACCACCCGTCGATGAGCCCGCAGGATTTCCGCCGCCCGAATGATGGCCCGCAACGGCACGACGGCCCTCCGCGGCAGGACGGCCCTCGTCCGCCGGGCGCGATCTAATCGCCGCCAGCGCCGCAGCTTCTCGGAATGGCCCGCCGTCGCGAGGCGGTGGGCCATTTGTCGTTTTCGGGGTTTGCGCCGCTACCGCCGACCGTTACCGTCCCACTTGCGACCCGCCATGATTATGAAGAAGCTCAACACATTCCTTCTCGCCCTGCTCTCGCTGGGCCTCGCCATCGCGCTGTTCGCCGAAGTTTCAGAAAACAAAAAGCTGCGGGTACAACTTTCCTCGCGGCACCAGGAGATCGTGGCGCAGAAAACCGAGAGTGAAGTGAGGA
>JANOAF010000482.1:0-3004 GCA_031411015.1 Opitutaceae bacterium
CTGAAAGACGGTGCCCTTGTCGATGAGGTTCGCGAGGCGCAGGCAGCCGGGCTCTTGGCGAAACTCGCTGCCGGCCGTATCCCCCTCGACTTCGTAGAGGCGAGCGACCGTGGCGCGCAGCTCCGCGAGCAGGTCCGCGGACGCAAAGGACGGGATTAGCGTGTAGCCGAATTCGTCGAGTTCGGTGGTGTGGCGGGAGGGGAGCACGGGCGGGAGACTGTGGGAGGGTGATGACAAACGAACTTTATACGTCGTGCGGCGGCGAACTCAGTCACAGGTCAGGGCGAGCGGGAGGGGGTCAAATCCGTCTCCGCCGTGCGCACCGTGCCGGGTGCCGGCGGGGGCGGACCCGCGACGAACTGCCTCGGGCGCGGGTCGCGCTGAAGCGCGGCGTCGAACTCGCGCACGCGGGCAGTGAGGCGCGCGACTATCTCGGGGTGCGCCGCGGCGACATTATTTTTCTCCCCGAGATCCGCCTCGAGGTCGTAGAGCTCGGGCGCGGCGAGCAGGCGGTGTTGGTTGTCGAAAAGCTGAGGCTGGTTGTCCCACCACAGGCTAGCGGGGCGCGGGCTCGGGCGCTCGCCTCCGGCGACAAAAAGTTTCCACCGCCCCTCGCGCACGGCCTGAGCCTGATAGCCGAAGTAGTAGTAATGCGGCCGCAGCGCGAGGGGCGCGGTACCGCGCAGCAGCGACGAGACATCGCGGCCGTCAAGTGTCACGCCCGCGGGGAGCGGTGCACCCGCGAGGGCGGCGAAGGTGGGCAACAGGTCGAGGTGCGAGACCACATCCGACACGGCGGCGCGCGGCGCGATGCGGCCGGGCCACCAAGCGATAAAAGGCATGCGCACGCCGCCCTCGAAGTTGGTGCCCTTGCCGCCGCGGAGCGGAGCGTTGCTGCCCGCGAGCTGACGGCCGGGAAAAACTTCCTTAACTGCTTTCTTCGCGTTGGCCGCCCCTACCCCGCTGCGGACAGGGGAACCGTTGTCACTGGTGAAAATCACGAGGGTGCGCGTGTCGATTTTCAGCTCGCGCAACGTGTCGAGCAGCACGCCGGTGCTCCAGTCGATCTCCTCGACGCAGTCGCCGTAGAGGCCGCCCTTCGATTTGCCGGCGAAGCGCGCCGAGGCGTATTGCGGGACGTGCGGCATCGTGTGCGGCAGGTAGAGAAAAAACGGCCGGTCGCGGTTCGCACGGATGAAGGCCACCGCCTCCTCGGTGTAGTGCCGCGTGATTTCGGCCTGATCGACGGGGCGCTCGACGACGCGCTCGCTCTCCACGCGGGTGAGCGGGTCGAACATTAAGAGCTGCATGAAAGCGTCGCCGACGCGCCACTCGCGCACATCGTTGGTGTGCGGCAGGCCGTGGTAGCGCCCGAAGCCCTGCGCCATGGGGCGGAACGGCGCATCCCACCCGAGATGCCACTTGCCGATGCAGGCCGTCGCGTAACCGCGATCGCGGAGGACTTCGGCCATTGTCGTCTCGGCGGCGGGCAGGCCGTGGTGCTCGGTGGGAAACAGCACGTAGGGCAGCCCGCAGCGCGCGGGCAGTCGCCCGGTGAGCAGGCCGGCGCGCGCCGGACTGCAGAACGCCGCCGCGGTATACGCAGCGGTAAACCGCAGGCCCTCGCGCGCCATCTGGTCGAGGCGCGGCGTCGCGATGGTGGTCGAGCCGTAAGAGCCGAGATCACCGTAGCCGAGATCGTCGGCGAGGATGACGATGAAGTTGGGCGGCGGCGCGGGTGATGCGATCTGGGCCGCCACGGCGGCCGCCGCGATGAAAACGGCGGCGCTCAAACATTTTAGAGGCCTCATGGTTTTAGAACGAGCCTTTCACGCCAAAAGTCCAGAGCGGGCGCCAGCGCTGGTATTGTTGGATGCGCGCGCAGTCCGTTGTGTGGTCCGGCGATCTCATTCTCCGACGGACGAACAAGGCCTCGGCATCGGCCCGGCGGGTGTGCGGCAAAACAGCGGAGGGCATGGTCACTCACAGCAAGAAGCGCTGATTTGGGTTCATTGGACGCTGGAGAAATTGCAGGAAAAAGCGCGAGCCGCAATCGGTCCGTGGAAACTCAGGCTCAGAGTTCAAGTCGGTAGGGCGACAGATCCGTCTCCGCCGTGCGGATCGCACCGAGCGCGGGCGGCGGCACGCCGGGCACGAATTGCATCGGGCGCTTGTCGCGCTGAAGCGCGGCGTCGAAGGCGTGCACGGTGCGCGTGAGCCGCGCGACGATCTCCGGGTGCTGCGCGGCGAGATTCTTCGTTTCGCCCGGATCGATCGAGAGGTCGTAGAGCTCGGGCGCGGCGAGGAGGCGGTGCTGGGTGTTGAAGAGATTCGGCTGGTGCTCGAACCACAGGCTGGCCTTCCGCGCTTCCTCGGGGCGCGTGTCCACCTGCACGAGGAGCTTCCATTTTCCGTCGCGCACGGCCTGCGGCTGGTAGCCGAAATAGTGGAAGAGCGGATGCGGTGCGATGCCGCCCGTGCCGCGGAGGAACGCGCTGGCGTCGACGCCATCGATCACGCGGTCGGCGGGCAACGGCGCACCGGCAAGCTTCGCAAACGTGGGAAAACAATCCAGGTGCGAAAGCACCGCGGACTCGTCATCGCGCGACGCGATTTTTCCGGGCCACCACGCGATGAACGGCACGCGCACGCCGCCCTCGTTTGTCCGGCCCTTGCCGCCGCGCAGGACGCCGTTGCTGCCGCCGTTGGCGCGCGCGGGATCGCCTCCGCCCTCGGAATTCGGGTCCGCCTTCTTGGTGGCGCCGCCGGCAGAGCGCGTGCCCGCACCATTGTCGCTCGTGAAAATCACCAGGGTGCGCTCCGCAAGTTTCAGTTCGCGCAAGGTGTCGAGGATCACGCCGGTGCTCCAGTCGATCTCCTCGATCGTATCGCCATAGAGGCCGCCCTTGGATTTGCCGGCGAACCGCGGCGAGGCGTATTGCGGGATGTGCGGCATCGTGTGCGGCAGGTAGAGAAAAAACGGCCGGGCGCGATTTGCGCGGAT